>JAUWQU010000306.1 GCA_030610965.1 Phycisphaerae bacterium | reverse complement strand
CTCAACAAAGACAATTCGAGTCTATGACTATAACACGACAGTGCGGGGATAGGTCGCACGCATACCGTCGCGAAGTGATCGGCCGGCTGGTGGCATGGCATCGAGAGCCATCCGATAAGGTGCCCTGTTTCCGCCGCTCTTTGCGGAAGCATGCCCCAATCATTCCCATTCGATGCCTATGTCCGAACCCCCCGCCCGCCTGTCTACGCCGTAGCATACAGTGGGCTTAGGTTCTTGTGATGAGGGCGAACTGCCCCTCGTCGCGAACACTGGACAAGAAGCGGAGAATTGTCGTTCCTTCGGCCCTTCGCTTGTCAATTACTTCGGAAATCAAACGATCCTCGCCTGGGTGTAGCTCTTCGGCTGATTTCCTCATGAATTCTCGGGCCTCATCTTCATCCCACTCAGCGTGTATATCGTCCCAAACAGAGGCGACAAACACATGGAATCTTGCCATGTCGCAGTCGTGCATCGTGCCCCAAGTTCTCGGAGCAAGCCATTCATGCAAGGCTTTCATCGTGCTGTTGGACCATTTCGTCATAGAATCTCCCGCTCTCGTGTGTGTTGTCACGCCGGATCGTTTCTCTGCCGGCCCCTCTTTCCCGACAAATACGAAGAAGTGGAAGGCGACTTTGCCGCACTGGGCGATACAGGACTTGAACCTGTAACCTCGCGGGTGTAATCCGCACGCTCTAGCCAATTCACAAGCCTCGCCACACTAAGCAGAACACTGAATTACTACCCACTACCGATTTATACATAAGTAGTTACGATCTTTCGCCTCTTCCACTCTGGTCCGATCTAGTTCATTCTTGTCCGCTTCAGGCCTCTATTTCTCTTGCCATTCTGCATACATTCTGCATACACTTTCCTGTCAAGACGGGAAACAGGGAGTGAAAGATGGCAGGAAAACGAAAATCGCCGCGGCTTCGATTCGATGGGCGGTACTACGTCGCGAACATCTACAAGCCCGATAGCGGTCGCTCGATGAGCAGCTTTGGCTCTCCCGCCGATCGCACCGAGGGCCAGATCTACACCGCGTTCGGGAAGTGGCTGGACCTGTTCAACCAGCACCCACACAAAGTTCTGTCGTTCGAAAATCCCTATGACGCGATCGACTCCATAGCCGATCCGAACGGCGTCCTGACCATCGGAGAACTCCTCGACCAGCACGTGGCCTGGGCCGAAAGACGGATGCTTCCTGTGCGCCATGGAAAACGCCACCCGGACCTCCGATTCCTCGACCGCGTCCGTCAGTTTCTCGAACCGTACCTGCGGTGGCCGATCACCAGCTTCGGACCCGACGAACTCGAGAACGTCCAGGAAGCCCTCTGTCACCACGAGTACACCCGCGGCAAGGCCGACAACAAGAAGCGATACACCCGCCGCGGGATCAACGACACGGTCGCATGGATTCATCGGATCTGGGAATGGGGGCATGGCCGACATTTCGTCCCACACGCCTTCGTCCAGGGCCTCAACGAGGTCAAGCCGCTGAAGATGGGCGACGAGAAAACCTTCGACAACCCCAAGCGCCCCCGGGTCACCGAGGAGGAGTTCAAGAAGGTCCTCGCCGAGACGAGCAGCGTCGTCGGCCACATGCTCCAGCTGATCTGGAACACGGCGATGCGGCCCTACGAAGTCTGCGACATGAGGCCGTGCGACATCCTCCAGGACGACCCGGACTGCTGGCTGTACATCCCCGGCCGAGACCGCACCCCCGTCGGTGATCACAAGACCACGCGATTCGAACGCGTCAAAGTCATCCCCCTGACCGCCAAGTGCCAGGCGATCCTGAAGCCACGCATCCCTCGGTGGACCTCGACGGACTACATCTTCAGCCCCGCAGAGGCCATGGCGGATTACATGGCCGAGAAGGCGAAGAGCCGCAAGACCCCGCTGGGCACTGGCAATCGGCCTGGCTCAAACAAGAAGGACCACCCGCTGATCAAACCGGGCGAGCACTACGACGCCAACGCCCTCCGCCATGCTCTCGAACGTGCATGCAAACGTGCCGGCGTCGAGAAGATCAGCCCCTACGATCTCCGCCGCACCGCAGCCACCGGCACACGCTCCCTCCTCGGCAAGGAAGCCGCCAAGGTCCTCCTCGGCCACACCCGAACCGACACGACCGATATCTACCTGCTCGAAGAGGTCCAGGAAGCGATGAAGGTCGCCAAGCAACTCGAGGCTCATAAGGGATAAGTTCGTCTGGACTACAGCAACCTCAGGATTACCACGAGTCCACACCGCTGTCGGCGAAATCAGTTGCCGGAGGACCTCTGGGCGGGCATCATACAAGTCCTCGGCCGCGTCGTGATCCGCTTCTGGGTTCCTGGCCACCGGGGCGTCGCGAAGGGTTAGCGGATGAGGGCAGAGTCGCGTTGATACGAAGGGCGTGCCGATATGAAAGGGCTGACACGCCGGGTTCTACTGCAGATGCCGTTCTTCGCGGATGAAGATGGCCGCGGGAACGAGGGGGCGGATGTCGTCTGGGACCCCCGGCTGTACGACGACCTGAACCTTGCGATGATGCCCATGTCGCTCAAGATGCGGCAAAGGCTGTGCAGCCTGGGAATCTCGCGGGCAAGTCAACTCGCCATGATGCCGCCATCGCGTCTCCTTGAAGCCAAGAACGTCGGACACGTGGCCCTTGAGAAGCTCCGGCGACTCTTGTTGGCGTTGACTCTGGAGGGCCGCGGTCTTCCCAGCCGGAATGACGATCTGGATCCAAATAGTCCGGAGCGGAACAACCAGCCTGCAAGGGTCCTTGTGGACTGGGACAACTGAACGCGGTGCTCGTCGTCAGGAACGCCGGGAGCTCGAGGAGTTTCCCGACTACGAACCCGACACCAGCCCAACGCCGTTTGAACCCCGGCTCGTCCTGGAACGCGACGCGGTATACCAGGTCGCGGCCCCAACCATCGGCGCATTGGGTTCAGCGCTGATGAAGGTCGCGGGCGCAATGAACGCGCCGGACGTCAGCAGACTCGGCGTGCTTCTCGCGGGGTTCTGCTATAGGACTACGCCGCGGCTCGACGTGGGCTTCGTCAACTCGGTGCTCAACGACCTCGCCGCCCACGACATGACCGACCTCGGGGCTGAGAACGAGTTCAGGCGGGCTGTTGGCTTGTCGGAGGTGGCTGAAGATCGCCGGCCGCTGTCCATAGCGCATCCAACGCCCATGCCCGCGCCGTCCTTGCCCGCAGAGGGTCCCGCAGTACTCGGCGGGCAGGATCCATTCGCGCGAGATCTCGGGAGTCTTGAGGACCACAGCAGCTGCATCCTGGCCTGCGTGTATGGTCGACGGCGCGGGTCGGTCTTCGCCATGCGAGCGTCTTTGGTGCCGATCTCCTGGCAGAGCAGTTGGCTCGGCATGGCGCAAGCCTCCTTTTCGACGGTCATCACAATTGCCCCGCCATCGCGGAGACCAGCCGAAACGCATGGTCCAGATCGAACACCTGGAATTCCTTGTCCCGCAGCACCGTTCTGAGACGAGTGTTGAACTGGCGTTTCAGGTCCGCGAGTCTTTCGGGGCCCACGTCCACGGGTGAGTTGCCCGGCACGGCCAGTTTCTGCCGGACCATTTCAATCAGGCGTGGATCGGCCGGGTCCAGGTCGAGGTGCGTCACGGCATAATCGAGATCGTAGAAATCACGGATTGCCACATCTCGGCGAGACAGCGCCGCCCGGAACTTCTCGGCCACCGCTTCATCCATCGCGATGCAGTCCATCGCAATGTCAGGCACCATGGCTTCGCCGCCGATCGGATCAAGCAGCAGAGTCTTGGTCGGCGCTCTGGCCGGCGCCATCAGCAGTGGTTCGCGGACGCTGACCTCGACCAGAATGCTCTCCGGTTGGCCCGTTGTTGGCGATTCGTATCCGACGGTTCCGTTGTACTGCGTGGAGTTGTTCGCGCCCGTCAACGGCTGCGTGACCGTGAAGGCGCGTAGATGATCGGCCAGTCGGGCCACAGCATCCTTGGTCGCGGCGACCGCTTGGCGACGCTGGGTGCGACTTGCATCAACCGCGAGCGAGATGGTGAAGTCCAGGTCTTCGCTTAACCGGTAAAACCCGGCATGAACCTTGGCCAGGCATGTGCCGCCCTTGAACACGAGTTGATCGCCGCCATGATCTGAGAGATAGGCCAGTAGGACGGTGCAGAAGTAGTCCTTCTCGATCAGGCGGGGATTGAAGCTGGTTCGCGACGCAGTGAAATTCACTGCTTCTCGAAACAATGCGATGTCTTCGTGCAGATCCAGATTCGCAGGATCAGGCATTGTCCACGACCCCCCAGCGTTTCATGAACGCCCCTCGCGTGGGGCGCCCGGGGACGAGGGGGATCTTTGCTCCGGACGGCGGCAATGCACGCTCCAGCCGCTTCAGGACTTTCTCGGCCACGCCTAGCTGCTCCAGTAGCGCACCGATACGGCGGATGGTTCCCAGGTTGCCGTAGCGAACGGCTGATTTCGCCAGGTCAGCGGGATCAATACGGTTTGCGTCAATATCGCATCGAATCCAATCGTATGCCCGAGGCAGGCTGTCGAAGCGTGACCAGTCGTATACAGCGTCCACCAGCGTTCGCTCGCGCGATGAATACACCATCGTCTCGCCGGATGGCGTCTCGGCCTTCTCAGTATCGCCCAGCCGGTTCTGGTTCACCTTGATGAGCGTCAACTCGACTTGGCCGACAGTGCGCTCGCCGGAGAGGGCATCGTTGTAGACGTAAATGCGGGAGGGAATTTGCTCATCGAAACCGTAGCGGCTGAATGCGTTCGGGCCGGTGACCTGGTAACGGGCCTGCTTGTCGGCCATGATCGCACCGAGAGCGCTGGCCTCGTCCGGCGTCCAGACGCCACCCAGTGGCAACTTGGCGGGCACCAGATAGAGGCCCCGTCGTACCTGCGCGATCATGCCTCGCTGGTTCATTCGACTCAGGAGATCTTGCTCCTGTTTTGCCGACAGCTTGAGCGGCACGACCAGGTCGCCTGAACGAACCGTTCGCAAGTCCCGCATCTGGACGTAGGCCATGAATGCGGCTTCTTGTTGTCCAAGCGTTCGAGCCATGGCGGTTATTCTACTTCGTCCAACTCGCGTGTCAAGCGAGCTTGAAGAAATGGAATAACTAGCTGCGACGTCCAACCAGCCTGCCTACCCCACAGCCAGACATCAAGTGGACTGCTTCCCACCGCAGCAACGGCCATTGACGATGTAGAGGAATGTGGTCGTGCGCCAGTGGCAGATTGTCGATGCTCCCACCTCACCTTGCTTGAGGCAATCCAGGATGCCGCGCAACAGCGCGCTTTCCCCGGTCTCCTTGCCTTGGTAGGGAGCAATGTTCAGGTCGCAGATCGCCGCCGTCGCCAGCGACAACACCGCGCAGGCCCGCGCGATCGGGAACCCCGCGCCAGGCCTCTGGTTCTTCTGCTGCGGAAACGCCTGCTGGTTGTCCGGCGTGTCGGGCATGGTGAAGGTAAAGCCGTCGACAAGCTTGGCGTGCAGGCCGTGCCACAGCCACGACGGCGGCGCGCCGTCCTCCAAGTCCCGCGCCGCCTGGGTGGGCAGATCGCGCAGGGCTGTCAGGTTCAGCTTGCGTCGGGCGCGGCAGTAATCTCCCGTGTCGCCCGAAGGCGCCCGGCCGCCGGTCTGCTGCATGTAGG
>JAUWQU010000054.1 GCA_030610965.1 Phycisphaerae bacterium | reverse complement strand
TATGAAAATTGTTTTTGACGCAAGAGGCATTCGTTCCGGAATGACGGGGGTGGGCCATTACACCAGCCTCCTGGCTGATGCCCTGTGCGACGCCCGGCCCCGGGACTCCTTTCTTTTCCTCACCCTCCGAGGCCAGGACCCCGACCTTCGCCCCGCCCGCGCCGCCAAGGCCCGAAACATCCCGCCGGCCCGCCGGCGTGGCAATCCAAGTTTTGCGGTCAGAGCGGCAGGAAAACGCCCCCGCGCCATGGGCACGGGGGCGATGCAGGATAATCCAATACAGTCTCGGCCGTCGGCCTGGCGCTATCGCATGACCCAGCGTTTCTTGACGAGCCTGGGCGTCAGGAACCGACGGGCGGACTTCTCGCCGGGGATGTCGTATTGAAGATCGAGCGTCTTGACCAGCAGAAGACGGTCCTTGGTGACGGTCTTCGCCCGGCCGCGCCAGTCGGTCTGGACCACGGTGATGGGCGATGGCAGGGCAATCGACTTGGTCTCGCCGCTCAGGCCGGCGACGAAGATACTGATCTGCCCGGCATTGGGATCGAAGTCAGGCCAGATCGCCACGCTGCTCTTGGCGTTGTCCTGGCCCTGGAGCAGCTTGCCGGTCATGGCGCTGGGGGCCTTCATCAACGGGTCGTTGTAGAGCTTCATGATCTTGTCGAAGACGGTCCCGGGGGTCTTCTTGCCGGATCGGATAACCTGGCCGGTGTCAGTGTAGAGAACGAACTCGGGCACGAAGATGTGGTCGTCGTGCGACTTGTTCGTGACGGTGTAGCGGAGATACCAGAATACCTGCACGGTATTCTTGTCCGGCAGTTGCATGGCGATGGGCCGAAGCTCGCCCAGTTCGATCTTGAACTCCCACTCCAGGGGCACGATCAGCGGCTTGGGATAGAGGCCGTCTTTATCGTTGCCCTGCTTGGCGGGGGTCTTGCCCAACGGGCTTGTCACCCCGCCGGCCGCAGGTTGAGTAGTCGAAGAGGCGCCGGCCGTGTCGCCCGCAGTCTGGCCGACGCATACGGCGCCAAACCCAGCCGCCACCACCAGCATCGCCGCAACGCATAGTCTCATAATAACGCTCCCACGCCATGAACCTCAGACGCCTGGAAAAAACCGGCACTATTCTGCCAGGAGGGTAAGTATTTCGCCCCGGCAAGTCAACCGCCAACGAGCGGAAAAGTTCGAATGTGACCGACCTTCCTTCCTGGCGGCCTGCGCTTTACCCGGCCGATGCACGAGACAGAGGCTTCAGGAGGAAGCCTTCAGGCTTCAGGCTTCAGACTTCAGGCTTCAGGCGCAGCAAAAACGGCGGGAGCTTCGCGACTGCCGGCCACTGTTTCTTCTCCTGAAGCCTGAAGCCTTCAGGGGGAAGGCTTCAGGCTTCAGACTTCAGACTTCAGGCGCAGCAAAAACGGCGGGAGCTTCGCGACTGCCGGCCACTGTTTCTTCTCCTGAAGCCTGTAGCCTGAAGCCTGTAGCCTCTTCTCCTGAAGCCTGAAGCCTTCCCTCTGAAGCCTCAGACGCTATCAAATGATGGTTGTCGAACGTGTTATGGTCCGCCAGGAAGAAATGTCGACCACGTTCGAATGGAAAACTTTGCCTGGTTCCCAGCGGCCCCTTGCGTGCCAGTCCGGCCGGCTTACCATAGCCTTCAGCCATGAACGATCCCTTCCAAGTCGAGCCAGTTCCGCGAAAACGCCCGGACGAGGCGTTGCGGTTTCTGGCGGGCGGTCGGAGGCGAGGCCTCCAGGTGGCCCTGCGGGCCGAGGCGCTGGGAGATATGCTGATCCGCGCCGGCGGGGGGGGGCATTTCTGGCAGGCTCGGCGTGGCGAGCAAATCGTCGCTGCCGCGATGGTGATACCCAGCGCGGGCCGGGTGGGCATGGTCTTTCACAGTCCCGCCGAGTCGCCGGGCGTGGACGTGTCGCCGCTTGCCGCCGCACTGCGGTTATCGGCGGACGCCGCCCTGGCCGACGGCCTGGCGTTCGTTCAGTCGCTCGTCGGCCATCGAAAGCAGGCCGATGCCGACACACTTGTAGAGGCCGGCTTCCTGCGGCTGGCCGAACTGATGTACATGCGGCGCGACCTTGCCAGACCGATCGACTCGCCGGACGCGGGGGGCCTGAGCTGGCAAAGCTGTAAGCCGAAGGATCGCGCCGAGCTCGGCCGGGTGATCGCGGAAACCTACGAGCGTTCGCTTGATTGCCCCGTCCTGGCCGGGCTTCGCGGGACCGACGACGTGCTGGAAAGCCACAAGGCCAGCGGGATATGGCGGCCCGACTTCTGGTGGATCGCCAAGCTCCGCGGCCTTCGGGTCGGCTGCGTGCTGGTAAACGACTCGGCCTCCAACCCCGGCGACATGGACCTTGTCTACATGGGCGTGGGCGTGCCGTTTCGTGGCCGGGGGCTGGGAAGGGCGCTGGTGCTGCGCGTGATGCGGCAGGCCAAGGCCGAGCGACGGCAATTCATGCACGTGGTTGTGGACGCCTCAAACTCAATGGCCAGAAAGATATACGAGAAGGAAGGTTTCGTGCTGACCCATCGTCGCGAGGCTTACCTTCGCCGACGATATTCCCAATAAGATCAAGCTGAATGGCGGCCTTGTTAACAAGCGGTGGAAGAAGTTTTTTTTCGAGAGCCAAGCGTCCGGCTCCTCGGGCTTTGGGGGGATGTGGATAACAAATCGCTCTGTTTACGTTTGACCAAACGGCAAACCTCAATTACATTCTGGTCCGCACATCAGGGTTGCCCGGGTAAGTTGGCCTCGGGTGCAGTACCGGAGGGTCGGTGGGATATCCGGCCTTCGGAATAGAACCGAAGTGCAACGCGAAGGATCGACCATGACAACGGCAATGGGTTTGGTGCGCGCTGAACAAGGGCAGGTTAAAGAAATCCTGGTCGCTCTGTCGGAGCGCATCGGGCCTCAGAGATTCAATGCGTGGTTCAAGCACGGCGTGACGATGCAGATCGAGGACGGGCACGTCGGCGTCTCGGTGCCGAACCCGTTCGTTGGCAAATGGATAGAGAGTCATTACCAGTCGCTGATCGGTCAGGCCGCCGAGGCCTGCACCGGTCAATGCCGGCCGGTTATTGTCTCGATAGACCCGGCCCTGAGCGGCCAACTGCGTCGCGGCCAACTCGACAAACAGGCCGAGATGGTCGACAAGGTTACGACCGGCCGGGTCCGGCCGCGGCACAAGCCGGCGCCGGTGGCGGCCCTTAGATACTCGCTGGCGGACTTCGTCGTTGGCCAGAGCAACCGCATGGCCTACACCGCCGCGATGTCAATGGTCGGCGCGGCAAAGCCCGCCTTCAACCCGCTGTTCATCCACGGCTCGTGCGGCGTCGGCAAGACGCACCTTCTCCAGGGAATCTGCACCGCCGCCCAGCGCCGCAGCGATGCGGGCAGGCCGCTGAGTTGCCGGTACGTCACGGCCGAGCAGTTCACCAACGAGTTTCTCACTGCCCTTCGTCACAAGGGAATCGCCGACTTCCGCGGCCGCTACCGCCAGCTCGACCTGCTGGCGATCGACGACGTCCACTTCCTCTCGGCCAAGAAGGCCACGCAGGACGAGTTTCTGCACACCTTCAACGCCATCGAGAGCGCCGGACGGCGGGTTGTGATGGCGTCTGATTCCCATCCGCGGATGGTGGGTGAGTTGAACGAGCCGTTGGTCAGCAGGTTCGTCGCGGGAATGGTGGTGCGGATCGAAGCCCCGGATCGCGCCACGCGGCTGGAGATTCTCGCACGACGAGCCCGGGCCATGAAGATGTCTGTGCCGCAGGATGTGCTGGCCTACGTGGCCCTGCACATCCGCGGCTCGGTCCGCGAGCTTGAGGGCACGCTTATCAAGCTCTCGGCCCTGGCGGCCCTTCACGGCGGCAGCGTGACGCGAGAGCTTGCCTCCTCGGCCCTGGCCGAGCACTTGGCCCGGACCGACAGCGCGATTACCCTTGGCGACATCGAGGCGGTCGTCACGACGTATTTCGGCATTACTCCGGCCGACATCCACTCGTCGCGCCGCACGCGGACGGTGTCGGTCGCCCGGATGATCGCCATGTTCCTGGCCCGGCGCCGCACGAGAATGAGCTACCCGGAAATCGGCAGGTTCATGGGCAAGAACCACTCGTCCGTGGTCCTGGCCGTTCAACGCATGGAGCGATGCCTGGCCGACGAAGGCAGCTTGAACTGGGTGACCCCAGCCGGGCGAAAGTCCATGCCGGCCGCGGAACTCCTGGAGGCGATGACCGGCCAGTTGGCCTGACGGATGAGTACGATGTAGCCGCCGCGAAGGATCCGGCGGTTGTCGCACCTCATGGACGGGCGTCCGGACAAGGATGTCCGGACGCCGTAATTTTACGGCAGGCTCCAAACTCGAAGCACGAGATCCGTGGCAAATCCAAAGCACCAAATCGCAAGCACCAAACAGAGAATCCCCTGGGTCGAACAAGAATACTGAGGTCCAGAAGCCCACCGATAGCAATCCCTGGGTGTAACGATCCCTAGGTGAAGAACCCCTTGTCAAACCAAGCGCAGCCTCTTGCCATGCAGCGTAAGCCCGAACCGGAATACATGGATGATCCCGCCGAGGCCGCGGCGTACGCCAACGCGGATTTCGCCGCCGTCAACGAGGCCTTCGTCGATCGCCTGCTGGACATCGTGCCCGCCGGGCCGGACGAGACGGTGCGGGCCGTGGACCTCGGCACCGGGCCCGGCGACATCCCCATCCGCATCGCCAGGCGGCGGCCCGGTTGGCGGATAACCGGCGTGGACGCCTCGCGGCCCATGCTCGACATCGCCCGCCGCGCTGCCGAGTTGGCCGGCGTTGCAGAAATGCTAAGCTGGACGGCCGCCGACGCAAGGAATACCGCCCTGCCGGACAAGTCGCTGGACGTTCTGCTGTCCAACAGCATCCTGCACCACATAACAGACACCGCGGCTTTCTGGGCCGAGGCGCGGCGGATCGTCAAGCCCGGCGCGACGTGGTTTCTTCGCGACCTCCGCCGCCCGGCCGACGAGGAGAGGGCCCGGGCTATCGTCGATCAATACGCCGCCAACGAGTCGGACGTGCTGCGGCAGGAGTATTACCGCTCGCTGCTCTCGGCGTATACCCCAGAGGAACTGCGAGTCCAGCTCGACGCCGCCGGCCTGCAAACGCTTGGGGTGGTTGTGGTTACCGATCGCTACGTGGACATAGTGGGCCGGGCGGGGTAGGGGCGAAGTTTTTTTTGCGGATCGCCATCCTTATTTGCCAACTGACCTTGCGCAAGGATTCGGCCGGCGGCGGGGGGCCTCAGGGGTTTTTCTTGGAAGCGTTGTGCCTCCTCGTGCGTCTATGTCATATAGATCGTATCTTGGATGTACTGGCCGCGCGATGCGGTGTTGGCCGGGAAGACGCGACGACATGCGATGTTTTTTTCGGCGGATGGGCCAAGGACGTGACTTTGGCCGCATGAGTGTCAATAGGAAGACAGTGGCGGGCATGTGATCCCGCCATTACTCCCGGCCGGCGTGCCGGGGGGATGGGGCGGGCCATGTGCAGTGAGGAAGTACCTATGTCCAGCGGATTGTTAATATCTGCGAGAAGTAAGGAAGGCGACACGCCAAGTCGCTCGGGCTGTTGGGCCCTGCCGACGGAGTCGGCTGCCGAAAGCGGCTTGCCCGAGGGCTCGGGCCTGCTCTGGCACGTTCAGAACGAACTGCCGAGCCGGCGATGGTACCTCGACGCCGTCCGCGGGGTCGGGGCTTAGCTGACCATTGGGGTTCGGGGGCGCCGGAACCCCGGTCATGCAAGGCCGGGGCTTTTGCTTGCGCGGTTCACGGCGCGCCACCTTATTCGAATCGAACGACTTGCCGACCGTCCACTACAGGAAGAATCTGCTTATGTCCTGGTACGTCAGGGCGATAAACACCATGCCCAGCAGAATCAGGCCGGCCAGTTGGGTGATGTTCATCACCTTGATCGGCAGCGGCTTGCCGCGGATCTTCTCGATGATCAGGAAAACCGCGTGCCCGCCGTCGACCACGGGGAAGGGCAGGAAGTTCATCACCGCCAGGATCGCCGAAATAATCGCCATGAAGTAGAAGAAGGGCATGAAGCCCCTCTCGGCCATCTTGACGGCGATTCCGCCCATCCCGAGCGGCCCGACGAACTGATTGGCCGAGACGTTCCCCAGCACCAGGCTGCGGATCGACACGTAGATGCTTATCATGAAACCGCCCGCCTCGCGCAGCGACCATACCATGGCCTCGCCGAGCCCGGTCTTTTGGACTGTGAGCATGATGGGGTCGAAGAAGCCCTTATTCGGATTGATGAACATGTTGAACTTGTAGTCGTTGGGGTCGAATGCCTTGTCATCCAGCGTGCCGATATCGGCGGTCGCGGCCTCGGCATCGGGCCTGGCCGAACGCCGGATAGTCAGCGTCACGTCCTTGCTCGCCAGAAGCCGCAGGGCGGCAATAAGCTCCGCCCAATCGGCGATGGGGCGGTCGTTGACCTTCTCGATAGCGCAGCCGGCCTCGACGCCTGCCCTGGCCGCCGGCGAATTAGGCCGGACGTAAGCGACAACCGGGTGAGCGAGGTCCATTCCCAGCACGAAGCCCACAATGGCCGACCGCTCGCCCTTTATCGGCTTGACCTTGAAGGGCTCGAGCATCTTGCCGTCGCGTTCGACGGCCAGAGTCACTCCCTTATTGCCGTTCTTGACCGCCTTGTCGCTCGTCTCGTGCATATGCTTGTTCGTCGGCAGCGAGGTGTCGCCGTAATTCAGGATGACGTCGCCGGGCTCCATTCCCGCCTTCCCGGCCGGCGAGTCCTTCATGATGGCGGCCGACGTCAGCCGCGGCGTCATTCCCAGCACGTCGAGGCCCTGATCGGCCCGGACGACGCGTAGATCGTCCCTGGGGCACGTCGTCTTCTTGCCGGTCTCGTATGAGACCAGCACCATGTTGCCGTCCTCGAGGTCGAAATCGTAATCGTTCAGGTTCAGCTTCGTGCCGTCCGGCAGGTACGCGACTGTCTCCTTGCTGTAAATAAGCCGCGGGGCCGTCAGGTTGACTTCCTTGCCGTCCCGCAAGACCGTCACGGGCACGGTAAGCCCGTTGGCGTCCCGCAGGGCCGGCTCGACCTGCCAGGAATGCTCTATCTTCCGGCCGGCGATCGCGATCACGCGATCCTTATCCAGGAACGGGTCCTCGGGCGGCGTGATGGTGTCGCTTTCGATATGGACGACCTCGGTGCTCATGGCCGGGCCCAGGCCGAACGACAGCCTGCCACCATGCATCTTCACGCCCACGTCGCCCGTGCCTTGCCACGTGTTGCCGTCCACCCGGCGCTCGATGGTGAACCTGTAGCGGTCCTCGCGGTCGCTCATTGCCGAGATGATCGCCAGGTGGTCGAAGCGGTTGATCTCCCGGCCGATGATCCCCAGCATCACGCCGTTGCCGTCGACGGCGGTTACGCGGTCGCCGACTTCCAGCCCCGTTGTCGTCACAGGTTGGGTTGTCACCTCCGGGCCGCTGGTCCAGGTGATCCGGGTCTCGGCGGCTGGGAAGTGAGGCTTAACGGCCCCAAGCACGGGCGCCGGGAAATCGTACCCGACCATGGCTATGACGGTGAACATTATGAAGGCCGTGATGGCGTTCATGACCACCCCGGCCGAGATGACGATCATCCGCGCGCCGACGCTCTTGGCCTCGTACGATCGCGGATCGACCTTCTTATTGTCCTGAAGCGGCGCGAAGTCCTCCTGGCCCAGCATCTTTATGTACCCGCCAAGCGGCAGGAGGTTGACGCAGTTGTCGGTCTCGCCCTTGACGAAGCCCAGCACTCGCGGGCCGAAGCCCAGCGCGAACCGCTCGACCTTTATCCCGACCCACTTGGCGGCCAGGAAGTGGCCCAACTCGTGTACGAATACCATCAGGCCCAGGCCGATGATGAACTGAAGGATCGGCCAGACCAGGCCCAATCCGGAGGCAGCCAGTATCGATACGTTCGTGTCCATGTATACTCCGAAGAACAAGTTGCGATTGGCCGGCGGTGGTTGCCGCCGGATGAGTCTATATCAGTTCCTGCACCTGCGTCCGCGCCCAGCTATCGGCGCGCAGCAGAGCCTCAAGGGTTACTTCGGTTACGGGGGGCGTTTGGTTCAACACCGTTTCCACCATCTCCACGATTCGGCCGAAACGTATCCGCCCGGCCAGGAAGGCCTCGACGGCGGCCTCGTTGGCGGCGTTGAGCACAGCCCCGGCCGCGCCGCCGCGGGCAATCGCCGCGTGGCCCAGCCGAACCGCCCGCTCGAACCGGTCGCTCAGGGCCGAGAACGTCAGCTTGCCCGCGGTAGCCAGGTCCAGCGGCGCGACCTGGCGCTCGAACCGCTCCGGCCAGCTCAAGGCGTACGAGATAGGCGTGGTCATGCTCGGCTTGCCCATCTGGGCTATCGCCGAACCGTCGCAGTATTCCACGAACGAATGAACGATCGACTCGCCGTGCAGCACCACGTCGATTTGCTCGGCCGGCATGTCGAAAAGCCAGTGCGCCTCGACCACCTCCAACGCCTTGTTGATAAGCGTGGCTGAGTCGATGGTGATCTTGCGGCCCATCGACCAGGTCGGGTGCTTCAGGGCGTCGGCGACGGTGGCCTTTTCGACCTTTTCTCCAGGCCAGTCGCGCAAAGCCCCGCCCGATGCGGTGATGACGATCCGCCTGACCTGCTCCCGCCTGCCGGCGAGAAGGCATTGGAAGATGGCTGAGTGCTCGCTGTCGACCGGCAGGACCGGCACGCCGGCCGCGTGGGCCGCGGGCATCACGATCGCCCCGGCCATCACGAGCGTCTCCTTGTTGGCGATCGCCAACGTCGCTCCGCATTCGATGGCCGCCAGCGTCGGTGCGAGCCCCGACGTGCCGACCACGCCGGAGAGCACCACGTCCGGGTGCGTCCGGTGGATGAGTTCCGTCATGGCGTCGGGGCCGGAAAGAATGTGTGGCACGTCGCCGGCGCCCGCGGCGGAGCGAATCGCCTCGGCGCTTTCGGGCGAGGCCACCGCCACCGCCTCAGGCCGGAACTGGCGGGCCTGCTCGGCGAGAAGCCGCCAGTTATTGCCCGCCGCCAGCGCGCAGACGCTCAGGCTCGGCTGGGATGCAACGACCTCCAGCGTCTGTGAGCCTATGCTGCCTGTCGAGCCCAATATCGCTACGCGCCTTGTCTTCACGCGGCAGGGAGTCCTTACACAAGGGAAACCACGGAAACCATCCTCCCATAATACACGCCGCCGGCCGCGTTTCAACCGCGCTGTGAGCGGGCTCTCCCCGCAGCCGGCCCTCGGGCTTGACAATCCACCGCATAATCGTGACCTTGTGGTCATGATCGCGAGTATTTGGACGCAGACCGTGTTGCTGTCGGCCTCGACGGCGCCGGGATCCTCCAGCGGCTCCGGCGGCGGGGGAGGATGGTGATATCGACATGAACGACCGACGATTCGAATACGACGAAATCGTCTTCAAGGGCCAGGTGGCGGAAGTCCACAAGGTCGGCGTGCGCATGCCGGACGGGCGAGTGGTTCAGCGCGACTTCATTCGCTATAACGGAGCGGCCGTCATTTTGCCGATCCTTGACGACGGGTCAATCGTATTGATCCGCAACTACCGCTTCGCCGTGGAAGAGACGCTTTACGAGCTTCCGGCGGGGCGGATCGAGGACGGCGAGGACCCGGCCGTCGGGGCCGCGCGCGAGTTGACAGAGGAGACCGGCTACTCGGCAGGGCGAATCGAAAAGCTGGGCCAGTTCTACACCGGGCCCGGCACGTGCAACGAGGTGATGCACGTGTTCGCGGCGACGGACCTCTCGGCCGGGACGCAGAAGCTGGAGGTCTACGAGCAGATCGAGGCCGAGGTGGTGACCGACGCCGAGGTGCGGGCGATGGTCGCCGCGGGTCGGATACACGACGGCAAGACGATCGCGGCGCTGGGCCTGTGGTGGCTGCTAAAGGGCATGTAAGCCCCGGCGGCGGATAGACTGGATAGAGGCGTACGACAGACGGATGGGAGGCCGGTTGGGATGGGTTTGCATGACAGGTCATATTGGAGAGACGACGCTGCCCCCACCGGCGGCGGCGGTGGGATGATGCGCGGCATGGCCGGCGGTCTGCCCAAACCCACCAAGGCCGTCAAGTGGCTTCTGATAATCAACGCGGTGGCCTTCGTGCTCCAGTTGGCGTTCGATAAGAACCAGCACGTTCATCTGAGCCTTTGGTTCGGTGCGACGACGGGGGGGTTCTGGCAGATCTGGCGATACCTGACGTTCCAGTTTCTTCACGACACGTCCAGCCTGGGGCACATAGGCCTTAACATGCTGGGCCTGTACATGCTCGGCACGCCGGTTGAGCAGTT
>JAUWQU010000349.1 GCA_030610965.1 Phycisphaerae bacterium | reverse complement strand
CCGTAGAACGCCGCCGGGGCCGTGCCGTCCGGCCGGGTCGTCCACAAGTGCTCGCCGAAGACGGCGTGGCGGTCGACATAGTCCCACCGGCTGTAAATGATCCGCCCGTCGTGCAGCACGGCCGGATCCCACTCCTGCGTCTCGTGGTGGGAGATCTGGCGGATGCCGGTGCCGTCGGCGTTGGCGACGGCCAGCGTGTAGACGGGGCAGCCCGGGCTGCCGCAGCGGTGAAAACCGCCGCGCCGCGTCGAGATGAAAACGATCTGCCCGTTGGGCAGCCAGCGCGGGGAAAAGTCGTCATAGGACCCGTCGGTCAGTCGGCGGACATCGGTTCCGTCGGCCGCCATGCTGTACAGATGGTAGAAGCGGGCGCGCGGGCTCTTCGGCTCGGCCGAGCAGTGGGTCAGCAGGATCCGCTTGCCGTCGTAGGACACGTCGAACTGCTGGTAGCTGCCCGCGGGCAGTGCGGCCGGGGCGAGTTGTCGGCACGCCATCGACTCGCCCGGCGCCTCCAGCACGAACACGCCCCCGCCCGGTCGCGAGTACCGGCCGTAATACTGCGTGAGCTGGTGGCTGAAGGTGGCCGGCAGGCGTTTGACGAACGCCACCGGCCCGACCTTGGCCAGCGGGTTGGCCAGGGCGATCTGCCGCCGCAGCCGGTGTACCTGCCGCCATAGGCCCTCCCACCGCGCCTCGTCGGCGCCGCCGGCGCCCGCGGAGGCCGGGGCGGATAGCTCCTGGCATTTCTTCCTCAACGCCTCCCACGATGCCGCGGCCGGCGCCAGGTCGGCCCCGGTCGAGCGGAGGTCGTCGAGGAGTTGCCCGCCCGTCCGCAACAGCCGCTCGATGGCCTGGGCGTACGTAACGGGCACCCGGGCCGTGCCGATGCCATCCCGCATGCGCCAGTCGGCCTCGATCATCTCGCGTTCGATCGCCGGCCGAAGCGCCGGCATCGTCGGCGGCGTGCCGGCGCCGGGCTCGGCGCCCTTCGGCAGGCAGATCGACACGTCGATCATCGGCCGGCCCGGCTCGCCGTCGTCGCGAATTCGCAGGTGTCGCCATCGCACGGCCGCGGAGTCGCCTCGGCCTCGGCCGCGCGCGACCAGGCGGACCCGCAGCGCCTGCCCCTCGGCCGGTGCCGCGGAGCGAAGCTCGATGCGGGTCGTCCGGCCGGGCGAGAGCGTCCGGGTGACGCGGTCGGCCCCGGCCCAAAGCTCCACCTCGGCCGCCGCGCCGGCCAGAAGCGTTGCCTCGACCGAGACGACGACCGGCCCGGCAAGGCCCGTCGTCGCGGTGGCCAACGCGAACTGCTCGCCCTTGCGGACGTCGGCCACGCACGTCGCGGCCGCGGGAGACAGCGTCATCGCCGCCTGCGGCCCGTCGGCGGAAGTCAGCACGACGAACGTGCCGACCGTCCCGCTGACCGTAGCGACCCTGCCGTTGAGCGTCAGTTCCACAGGTGCGAACTGCGGCCCTCGGGCGGGCTCGGGCTTCGCGGGCGCTGCCGCCAGGGCCCCGGCCGCTATCGCCACGACCGACCAGATACCAACGGTTGTGCGGACCATGCGTTTGGCCATCATGTCAAAACTGGTTAACGTCCCTATTTGCCATCTACCCCTATTTAACCGTCAGTTGCTTGATGATCGACTGGAATAATTTCTTCCGCGTGCCGAAGCGGTCCATCGGGAAGTTCTTGAAGCCCAACTCCAATGCGGGCGAGTCGGCTTTGACTCGATAATCGCCCTTGGCCGGATCGATGAACATCGGATCGGCAAACACCGAGTGCGTGTCCATACCCTTGGCCTGCCATTGTTCCCAGGTGAGGCGGCGGGCCCGGTCGATCGAGCGATCCACACCGAAGATCGGCTTGTCGCCGGTGTAGTTGAAGTAGACGTTGTGATCCATCTGCGCCGGCAAGTCGCGTGTGGCGGGGCCGCGGCTCCAGGCGTAGCCGTCTTTCGTGTTAACGTAAATGTTGTGAATGTAAATGTCGTTGCTGTTCTTGAAGCAGGCATGCTTGTTGGGCGGGTAGGGGCCGACGAAGACGTTGTTTTGGACGGTGCGGTAATAGCCCTCGCGCAGCTTGATGCTCATGCCCAGGCAGAGGTTGTTGTATACGTGGTAGTTGCTCGATCCGTCGTCGAGGTCGATGCCCCAACTGAACGAGCCGGGCGCCTTGTAGTCCGACCCGGCCACCCATTGGGCGGGATTGTTGGTCGGGTGGGCGAAGCGATTGTTGCGGATGTGCGTGCGCTGGTGGTTGTCGAGCAGGGCGTACTTCTTGGACAGCGACATGTCGCACTGCTTGCCCTCGCGGTGCAGCGACTGCCAGTATCGGTCGCGGCCCCAGGCGTTCAGCGGGCCGTGGTCCGAGGTCTCGCGCACGGTCATCGAGATGTCATTGAACTCGATGATGTGCCCGCCCCAGCAGCCGTCGTTGATGCAGATGCCGGCGCGCGGGATGCGGCAGATGGTGTTGTGGCTGACGGTGATGTCCTTGCACGCCGAGAGGTACACCCCCGCCACCTGCTTGCCGAACACGCCCAGGTCGTACATCAGGTTGTTGTGGATCTTGCAGTCGCCGGGGTAGTCGGGCGTCTTGGGGCCGATCTCGGTATCGATTTCGGTCAGCGGCACGTAAAGCTTTTCATGCACTTCCAGCGAACGGACCGCGTCATCCGAGCCGACAATCGCCACGGCGCTGTCGCCCACATCATGGAATAGCGAATCGCTGACGGTGGCCCGGCGGTTGTAGTTGCTGAGGAAAACCGCGTTGCCGCCCAGGCCGGTGAACGTGCAATCGTGAATCGTGCAATCTTCCGTGCCTTCCAGCTTGACGGCGGCCTGGCGCGCGATCGACCAGTCGCCGCGCAGGCGATCTTCGTAAACGTCGAGTATCGTTCGGCCGGTATGCGTGAATGTCATGCCCTGAATGCTCACGTGCCTGACTGGCTTCTTCAGCGAACCTTTGAAAATGAATAACTGCTTGATGCCGCATGCAACCACCTGGGCCTTGGCTGGGTTCACGCCTTCGGCGGGCTTGTAGTACAATACGCCGCCCTTGGCATCGTGATACCACTCGCCGGGCGCGTCGAGTTCTTCGAGCGCGTTCTCAACGTAGAACTTGGAATTGGGCGCAACGAAGTTCGCCCGTTTCTCCCACCACAGCGTGCCGACTTGCCAGCCGCCCTCGCCCAGCGCGATCGTGCGCGTGGCGTAATCGATCGAGCGGATCCGCCACTGCATGTTGGCCCAGTACCTGCTCTGAAACACGTGGATCACGGCCAGGTCGGGATTCGCCCACTTCTTCTCGGTGAACTGCTTGGTGTCCAGCACGAAGGCCGGGTAACCGCTCAGCGCGGGAGTGACCTTGCTGAACGCTTCGCCTTGGACCGGCCTGAGCCCGCGCGAGTAGCCCACGTCCACGCCTCGCTCGTCGAGCGTGTGGTTCGGCCAGCGCGCCAGATGCTGACGCTTGCCATCGATGAACAACTGATCGATGTGCATGTCGGCGTGAACCTTCGCCTGCATTATGCCGTCGCGCCACGGCTTCCATTGAAGGTCGAGCTTCCTGCCGCCGCTGATGACGACCGTTTCGCCGGGGTAAGCGCGATAGGAAACCGGAGCCTCGGCCGAGCCTGAATCAGCCGATGTGAAGACGACCGGCTCGGCCAGCTCATACGTCCCGCCGCGCACGTAAACCGTGACCGGTTCAACCGACTTCACCGCGCCCGCGGCGTCGCGAGCCTTGGCGATCGTAGCCAGCGGCATGGCTTTCGTGCCGGGGTTGGCATCGCTGCCATCGACAGCGACATAAAGCTCCGCCGACCAAACAGGCGCGGCGCTCAACACCAGGGCGAAAAACATCCAACCGATAACAAGGCAATACCAATTCATCAAATCAACTCCGTAACCATTGCAGGTAAATCAAGTAGTACCCTAACCATCTACTCGGGGAAGAGACACCCCGAACATGCTTCCGCAAGAAGCCGCGGAAGCATGGCACCGCGATCCGTGTCGTTCTTGAAGCCATGCCACCGGCCTATGGATTAAGTAGGAACGCTGCTTACTCTATTCGTTCTCATCTGCCGCAGCGGGTCTACTGGTCGCGGCATCCAGAGCCGCAGGCCTGACCACACGAAACGAGTACGTTCCCGGAGGAAACACGTTTCGTTCGCTCAGGGGCTTGCCTGTGGTTGCATCGACGATGCTCGGCGCAATCCCCTCCGGCCTCGCACTCAATTCCACGTCGATCCTGGAAGCCATAAGTATTTCACTCTGGCCGGGGATAGAGGAATCAGACTCTAGCGCGATCCACAGCGCAAAGATTTCATTACTAGCCAGTACTGTGCCACTCGACGATGCTGGCGGCTTGTAAAGGACCCCACCAAAGTACTTTCTGTTGTCAACCGTTCGCTCCCCAAACTCCCACACTAAGCCTGCGTCGCCCGCCTTGGCGTTGAACTCTGTCCCCTGGGGAATGACGACTCTTGGGCTCGCCGGATCACTCAAATCAAGAACCAGTCGAAGCGTCACGCCGGACAAAACATTCTGCTGTTTCCGTTCACACCCCCACAAGCTAATGGTCGCAGCAGCACCGATCAGAATCACAAGAGCCGTAAGTGGGACACATCTCCCGACGTTGACGCCCTCTCCATTCCCAGGGGCGGGTTCGCGGGCCCATACTCTGCCGGAATTCGTCCGACAACCTTCACCTCGTAGTTCCGTGTTTAGTCTGGCTTTGACGAACATGTTTAGCGCCCCTATTAGAGGTAACAGCAATCCATGACATCTGAGTCTCTGCGCCCCCGATCTTCGTCGGGATCTTCGACCCCGCGGCCGGCTACTGCGGGGCCTCGATCTCGTACTTCTTGATTCGGTATCGGATATTGTCTCTGGTGATGCCGAGGGCCTTGGCGGCTTTGGTTTGGTTCCAATTGCTTTCGCGGAGGGCCTTTACGATCATGCCCTTTTCGCTGGCGGCAAGGGCGCTCTCGCCGTGGGCCACGTCGGGGAAGTCGCCGGCCAGCTCGCGTGGGAGGTGTTCGAGCTGGATCGCGTCGGGCTGGGGCCAGGGGCCGTCCATGCGGCAGCACAGCAGGCAGGCGCGTTCGAGTATGTTCTGCAATTCCCGGATGTTGCCCGGGTAATCGTATCTCGTCAGCGCGGCCATGGCTTGGTGGGAGATTATCGGCACGGGCATTTTCATGTCCGAGGCCACGCGGCGGATGAAGTGGTCTAT
>JAUWQU010000124.1 GCA_030610965.1 Phycisphaerae bacterium | reverse complement strand
CTTCGAGGACGTGCTCAAACGCGTGCTGCGGCTGTGCGGCTACGACGTGACGCACGTGATGAACGTCACCGACGTCGGCCATCTCGTCAGCGACGCCGACGAGGGCGAGGACAAAATGGTGGCCGGCGCCGCCCGCGAGGGCAAGACCGTCTGGCAGATCGCCCAGTTCTACTGGGATGCATTCCGGGGCGACCTCGAGCGGCTGAACATTGTCGAGCCCGACACCTGGTGCCGAGCCACCGACCACATCGGCGAGCAGATAGAGATGGTCCGCGTGCTGGCCGAGAAGGGCTTCACCTACGAGATCGCCGGCGACGGGATTTACTTCGACACGTCCAAGCTGCCCGACTACGGCAAGCTCGCCCGGCTGGACGTTGCGGGCCTCCAGGCCGGGGCGCGCGTCGAGATGCACGCCGACAAGCGCCAGCCGACCGACTTCGCACTGTGGAAGTTTTCGCCGGCCGGCAAGCAGCGGCTGATGGAATGGGACAGTCCGTGGGGCAAGGGCTTTCCCGGCTGGCACATCGAGTGCTCCGCCATGGCCATCCGACATCTGGGCGAGCGTCTGGACATCCACTGCGGCGGCATCGACCACGTCCCGGTGCATCACACCAACGAGATCGCCCAGGCCGAATGCTATCTCGGCCATGAGTGGTGCAACTGGTGGGTGCATGGCGAGTTTCTCGTGCTGCCCAAGCCCAAGGGCGAGGCCGACGCCGAGGGCGGCACGGATGATGCCGGCGAAGACGCCTTCACGAAGATGGCCAAGAGCGGCGAGTTCCTCAAGCTCGACCTGCTCGTCGACCGCGGCTACGACGTGCTGGCCTACCGATACATGTGCCTGACGGCCCACTACCGCCAGCAACTCGTGTTCACGTGGGAAGCCCTCGACGGCGCGCAGAACGCGATGAAGAACCTCACAAAGCAGGTGCTGGACATCAAGGCCAGCGCAACCGGGGATAGTGCCGCACCCATCGAAACTCATATAACAAAATTCGGCGAGGCCGTGGAGAACGACCTCAACACGCCCCAGGCCCTGGCCGCGATGTGGGGCGCCCTGAAAGACGCCGACGCCCCGGCCGGCGACGTATATGCAACGCTGCTGGAGATGGACAAGATCCTCGGCCTCGGCATCGCCGAGATGAAGCAGCAGGCCCTGGAGATCTCCGAGCAGGAAATCGAGCAACTAATCGCCGACCGCCAAGCCGCCCGCAAGGCCCGCGACTTCGCCCGAAGCGACCAAATCCGCGACGACCTGCTCGCCAAAGGAATAGTCCTTGAAGACGGCGCTGGCGGCACGACCTGGCGGAGAGCCTGACGGAAGAACGGGGTGCAGAGATGACCAAAGGCAAGACAACCAATCAGCCTGTGCCCGGCCCGGAAGGGCGGACGGAACTGCTTCTCTACCAGAGCCAGGACGGCACGACCCGGATCGATGTCCGGCTGGTCGGCGAGACTCTCTGGCTGACCCAGAACCAGATGGCGGAGTTGTTCCAGATGGACAAGTCCGGCATAAGTCGGCATTTAGACAATATTTATGAAACTGGCGAGCTTGCCAGGGAGGCAACTGTTGCAAAATTTGCAACAGTTCAGCATGAAGGCGACCGCCAAGTCAGCCGCGATTTGGAGCACTACAACCTCGATGCAATCATCTCGGTGGGCTATCGCGTGAACAGCCTGCGGGGCACGCAGTTCCGCATCTGGGCGACGCAGCGATTGCGGGAGTATCTCGTCAAGGGATTTGTCCTGGACGACGACCGCCTGAAGGCCGCCGGCTCGCTTGGCAGCAACTACTTCGACGAGTTGCTCGAGCGGATTCGCGATATCCGCGCCTCGGAGAAAGTGTTCTGGCGGAAGGTTCTGGACATCTACTCCACAAGCATCGACTACGACTCGCGGGCGGAGGTCTCGCGGGAGTTCTTCAAGGTCATTCAAAACAAGATGCACTGGGCCTCGCACGGCCACACTGCCGCGGAGATCATCAGCCAGCGGGCCGACGCCGAGCAGCCGAACATGGGGCTGACGGCCTGGTCGGGCGACCGCCCGCGCCGCTCCGACGTGAGCGTCGCCAAGAATTACCTCCAGGCCGATGAAATCGCCATACTCAACCGGATGGTGACGGCCTACCTGGAATTGGCGGAGTTGCAGGCGCTCAATCGCAAGCCGATGCACATGCGGGATTGGGTTGAGCGGCTGGACGATTTCCTGAAGATGACCGGCCGGGAGATCCTGTCTCATGCCGGCACGGTCAGCCATGAAGATGCCCTGGCCAAAGCCCAGGCCCAATACGAGAAGTACCGACAGATGCACCTGAACGATCCATCGCCGGTGGAGAAGCACTTCATCGAAGCCATGGAAGAGGTCAGGCAATTGGAGCAGCAGGCAAACCACTCGCCCAAGCCGCCGGCGTCAGGCAAGAAACGAAATAATGGGTCGTTGTAGACGACTGATTACATACGGTCAACCTTGGGTGCGGACATCCGAAGGGGAACGGAATCATGACGAAGTGCAGAGGGATGAGGGTCGGCAAATGGGATACGGGTTGACATGGCGGGAAATGTCATACGACTTCAAGCTGATGTACATCTACTTTGTCGGGATCATAGTCACGTTCCCTGTGGGGATGGTCCTATTTATGGATTACGGGCAGGCTGTCTCAGCTGTCTTTGACATATCGGTCGCTGGCATATTAGCCACCGTAGTGGTCTTGTTGTCGAGGCGTCATCGGCGGCTGGTCGACTGGAGGTGGCGACGGCCCGGCCGACGTGGCATGTTGGCAGCACTGGCTATTGTCGCTGCCGTCGCAGCCTTTTTCGCTCTTGTGGCCTTGCTCTTTCCGTTGCCGATCTGGCGGCCTCCGCTGCTGCCATTCCTGTTGTTTGGGGTGGGCATCGGCGTCTTCAGTGTGCTAAAAGCCCTGGGTATCGTGGCGATTCGCGAGGTTGAATTACTGGACCCGCCCGATCCCAGCCTGGCCGCGGTGAAGACCCCGCTCAGCAGGCGTGCTTGGGCGCTGAAACTCTCAGCCTGTGCCCTACTGCTGCTTGGTTGTGTCGGCTGGTTCGGTGGAGCTCTGACCTCCCTTCTCAAGCCGGCGTGGATATCGTCCGAGACACAGTTGCCACTGGGAGATTTGGAGAGCGTGGCCCTGGACAGTCAGGGACGCATCTATTGCGGGCTGGCATTCTACTCGCGGATTCAAGTCTATGATGAGCAGGGCAGGTTTCTTCGCGGCTGGTGGGTTGACGGCGGCGGGGGGATGCTTCGCTTGCACATGGCCGAGGGAGACCGGCTCGAGGTCGAGGCCGCCCGAAAGAACCGCGTCTTCACGTTCGACCTCAATGGCAGCCTCATCGAGTCGAACCAGCAAACCGAAACGCAACGTAAGGTCTCTGATCGGCTGGACCAACTTCCTGTTACCGACGCAAGAGGCAGAACATATGCCATCCGAAACCGATTCTTCTGGCCGCATGTGGTGAGAGAAGACCAAGCCGGCCGGACTACCGTCGTCAGCACGCCATGGTATCTCTGGCCGATTATGGGGCCCCTTCCGGCGTGGATCTTCTTCGCCATAGGCTTGGTAACCTTGGGCCTGACATCCGTCAGGCGGCAACAACTAATTGCCCGAGGGCGGCGGGCCTGAGGCGAACGCCGGAGGGTCCCCAAGTCACGAAGAAGAATATGCCCTTACGGGCACACTACGAACGCCAGAGGCACGTTCGAATCTCGCGGCGCGTTCGTAGTGCCGCCGTGAGGCGGTATGTTTCTTTTTCCGTGCCCATGGCATCCTCAGGACAACGGTTTTTTCTTTTCCTATTACCTGCTGCCGATTACCTATTACCTGTATGGCGGCGATTGCGAAGGCATTTCGAATACTGGGCATCGACCCCGGGCTCAACATTACCGGGTACGCGGCCGTGGACGTTGCGGCCGGCGGCAAGCCGGTTATCGTCGAGGCGGGTACGCTGAAGACCAACGCGAAGGCGGAGTTGGCTGAGCGGATCGAACAGATTCACGCCGACCTCTCGGACGTGCTTGCCGAGTTGAAGCCGGACCTGATGGCCATCGAGCAGCTTTACGCCCACTACAAGCACCCGCGAACGAGCATCCTGATGGCCCATGCGCGGGGGGTGGTCATCCTGGCGGCTCAGCAGGCGTCGGTGGCGGTCCGCAGCCTGGCCGCAACGGAGGTAAAGAAGAACCTGACGGGCAATGGGCACGCCTCGAAGCTTCAGATGCAGCGTGCCATCCAGTCCTCCTGCGGCCTGAGCGAGCTGCCCGAGCCGCCCGACGTGGCCGACGCACTGGCGATCGCGCTATGCGCGATGCGCAAGCTGGATCGGTGAGGCATGGTTCCCAGGGGCCTGCCTGCCGGCGTAAAGTTGTGCAATAACCGTTTCGGGAGCCCTCGAAAAGCAAAGGATATCGCTTGCCTTACGACTCAAGGATGAAATGTGCGCAGGCCCGAAGGGCCGGCAGGCAGGTTGCTATCCGCCTTCGCCAAGGCTTCGGTGGACAGGTCCCTGGGCTTCAGAAGTCCTTCTACTACCTACTACCTACTACCTTCCTTCAGCACACCGAGATAGCGCAGCCTTCATGGTTGATATCGAAGTCGAAGAACCGCGCGCGGTCGTTGGGCGGATCGGCGGCGCGCCGACGGCCCCGGGCGCGTCTTCGTTTGGGTCCTTGGAGTTTGTCGCTTGTTGTTTGTCTGGAATTTGTTGCTTGAGATTTGGAGCTTCTCCGGGGCGCCGGGCGCCGCCGCCAGCCGACCGCACCCGGCCGCGCGATGGCTGATTTTTCCCCTTGCCCTCCGGGCCGGAAGGCTTATATTGAACGGCTCTGCAATAAGCGAGTAGGGCGTCTTGCTGCCTTTTCCGCGGCAAGGGGCCTCTGTATTTGGTGTCGTTGGAAAACCCTTGGAGAACCATATGCCGGCTTCGAGACCTCAGGATATTCGGAATGTCGTAATGTTGGGCCACGGTGGAGCGGGCAAGACCACTCTGTGCGAGGCGATCCTGCACGCCGCCAAGGTCACCACCCGGCGGGGTTCGGTGGACGACGGCACGAGCACGCTGGATTTCACGGACATCGAGAAGGACCGCAAGCACTCGGTCGAGCCGGCGATAGCCACCTTCGACCACGACGGCAAGACGGTCAACCTCATCGACGCGCCGGGCTACCCGGACTTCGTCGGCGGGGCCATGGGCACGATGGACGGCGCCGACGCCGGCATGGTCGTCATCAGCGCCACGGCCGGCATCGAGGTCAACACCCGCAAGCTGCTCAAGGCCGCCCAGCAGATATCCATGCCGGTGGGGATCGTCATCAACAAGATCGACGGCGAGAACATCGACCTCGATCGGCTGCTCAACGACATCACCGAGTCATTCGGCGCCGCGTGCAAACCGATAAACCTTCCCGACAGCTCGCGCGAGTCGGTAATCGACTGCTTCAAGAACGATTCCGGCGACGCCGGAGTCGGCGACGTCGGCGCCGCGCACACCCAACTCGTCGAGAACATAATCGAGGCCGACGAGGAACTGATGGAGGCCTACCTGGGCGGCGAGGAGATTCCCCAGGCCAAGCTGTCCAGCGCGTTCGCCAACGCGATGGTCGAGGGCACGGTAATCCCCGTGATGTTCACGGCAGCCAAGTCCGATGTGGGCGTAGCCGACGTCATGGACGCCATCGCCAACTACTTCCCATCGCCGGCGGACGTGAACGCACCTCAAGTATCCTCGGCCGAGGCCGACGGCGAGCAGACCGCCCTGTCAGCGGACGCGGACAAACCGCTGGTCGCCCAGGCGTTCAAGATCGCCACCGACCCGTTCGTCGGCAAGCTGGCGTGGGTCCGCATCCTGCAGGGCACATGCATGCCCGACACGGTTTACCACCTTCGCGACGACCGCAAGACCGCCAAGGTCGGACACCTGTTCAAGATCGAAGGCAAGGACACGCACGAGATAAAGCAGGCCGTCGCCGGCGACATCATCGCCCTGGCCAAGGTCGAGGATATGCAGCGAGGCGACGTGCTGCACGCGGACGCCGCGCCGATGTTCCGGGCCATCACCGCCTGCCCGCACCCGATGTACTCGTTGGCCGTGACGCCTAAAAGCCGCGGCGACGAGCAGAAGATCTCCGGCTCGCTCAGCAAGCTGGCCGAGGAAGACCCGACGTTCGTGGCCACCCGCGACGCCCAGACGTCCGAGACTGTCATCAGCGGCATCGGCGACCTGCACCTGCGGATAATGCTGACCAAGATGAAGGACCGCTTCGACCTCGAAGTAGACACCAAGCCGCCGAAGATCCCCTACAAGGAGACCGTCAGCGCCAAGGCCGAAGGCCATCACCGTCACAAGAAGCAGACCGGCGGGGCCGGGCAGTTCGGCGAGGTCTACCTGCGGATCGAGCCGCTGGAGCGGGGCACCGGCTTCGAGTTCGTGAACGACCTGTACGGCGAGTCCATCCCGCGGCAGTTCCTGCCTGCCATCGAAAAGGGCATAGTCGACGTCCTGGCACACGGGGCCATCGCCGGCTATCCCATGCAGGACGTCCGCGTGAGCGTCTACGACGGCAAGCACCACCCGGTGGACTCCAAGGAAGTGGCCTTCAAGGCCGCCGGCAAGCACGCCTTCATCGACGCGATCCAGAAGGCCAAGCCCGTGCTGCTCGAGCCCCTCGTGGACATGGAAATCACCGTACCTGCCAGCTTTATGGGCGATATCGCCAGCGACCTGTCAGGCCGGCGCGGGCGGATCATGGGCCAGGACATGCTGCCGGGCAACATGTGCGTCATCAAGGCCCAGGCGCCGCTGTCCGAGGTGATGCAGTACAACAGCCAACTCCGCTCGGTTACCGGCGGGCAGGGCAGCTATTCGATGGAACTCAGCCACTACGAACCTGTGCCCGGCAACGTCCAGGCACAGATCGTCGCCGCCGCCCGGGCCGCCAGGGAAGAGGAAAAGGAAGCGCATAAGTAGCCGATTAGCCACAAAAGCACTTGCCCTTCCGGCACACGGGCCGTACAATACGCGGCTTCGCTGAACGTGGCGAGCCAAATGCAGGAGTTGCGAAAATGCCTCGAGTATGTCCCTTTACAGGTAAGAAGACCCGTAGCGGCCGAAAGTACGCCCACCGCGGCAAGGCCAAGCACCTCGGCGGCGTCGGAATTAAAACCACCGGCAAGACCAAGCGGAAGTTCAAGGCCAACATTCAGCGCGTCCGGGCCGTCATCAACGGCGGGGTCCGCAGAATCAACGTCTCTGCCAAGGCCATTCGCATGGGCCTGATCGTCAAGCCGCCGAAGCGCGACTATAACCCCGACGAGGCCAAGGAGTAACCTCCAGCCCCGACGCCAAGCTAGATCCGCGCAAATAACCATCGAGCCCACCGGGCGTGCCCTGAACTCATCGAAGGGCACACCGGTGGGCTCGATGTTATTTACAGATACGCCATAATCGCCAACACATTTGAGGGTAACGTGTTACACGCCACGGACGCCATCGAGGCCGGAATCTAATGAAATAAGTGCTGAATGGCTACGTTAAGCGTTGTTGGAAACCGTTGCGGGTTTTGTGCGTCTCCGGCGATGCGATACTCGGCGACATTGTCGGCCAGACTGCGGACGGAGTGGACGAGAGTCTAGTCGAACCCGTTCCGGGCCGGCCTCCGGGGGGGAGGCCGGGCCGGCGGCGTTCTTACCCGGGTGGCTTTACCCCACGTAAGTCCCGCATTGGGCTGCCTTAAGGCAGAATCTCCACCTCGACCCCCAGCCCAATTCGCGGGTAGAGTTCGCGGATCGCGTCATCGTCCATCGAAACGCACCCGAGTGTGCCAGTGCGCTTGCCCTTGGCGCCGTGGATCATGATCTCGCCGCCCAGCGGCGTATTCCACGGCGGCTGGGTTCCGCTATTGATGGCCTCGACAATCGCATCGTACTGCTTGCGGCCTATGAGGCCGGCCTTGAGGCCGCGCTCGGCGTCTTCGGCGTTGGGATAGTCCAGCCCCAAAGACAGTACATACTTGGACTTGGGGTTCCGAAGCACCACGCGGAAAACGTCTTCCGGCGTCCGCTTGTCGCCTTCGGTTTCCTTGTCGCCCGGCTTCGCCCCGCATATCACGCGGTAGCTTTTGACCGGCTCGTTGCCGTCGAAGACCGTCAGAATTCCCGTGGACTTGCAGACCTTGATCCCCGGTTTGGACATCTCGCCAAGGGGCTTGTCCGTCCAGTAGACCTCGAACGGCTGGTTCGGCTCGCGCCCCTTGGCCGACACGTCAGCCGGTGAGAGGGAACTATGCACCAGACAGCCCCCCACCGCCGCCAAAGCCGCCGCCCCGCCTATTATCAACCAACGTAGCATCCCTGCCGCACTCCCATATGCTCAGTAACCATCTCCGCATCCTCCATTTTTACACGCCCGGCGCCCCAAAACCACCCCAACACACCCCCGGCCCGCGCGGGAAAGGC
>JAUWQU010000301.1 GCA_030610965.1 Phycisphaerae bacterium | reverse complement strand
TCCAAACACCATCACCATCACCATCACCGCGGGCTCTCGGACGTGCTTTCGCTCATCGACTCGGCATCGATGCCGGACCGCGCCGCCGCCCGCGCGCGGCGAATCTTCCGCCGCCTGGCCAAAGCCGAGGCGAAGGTGCATGGCATCGACATCGAGAAGGTCCACTTCCACGAGGTCGGCGCCGTGGACAGCATCGTAGACGTCCTGGCCGCATGTCTGGCGATGGAGCAACTGGGCATCGACCGTGTGCTGTGCTCGCCTATCGAACTTGGCAGCGGCACGGTGACCTGCGCCCACGGCGAGTTGCCCGTGCCCGCGCCGGCGACCGCGGAGCTTGTCGTCGGGGCCGCAACCGCAGCCGGCGGCGTCGAGGGCGAGGCGACCACCCCCACCGCCGCGGCCGTGCTGACCACGCTCGCCGAGTCCTACGGCCCAATACCCGCGATGCGTGTGACCGCCGTGGGCTCCGGCGCCGGCACGCGCGAAGGTAAGCGCCTGCCGAATCTGCTGCGGGTGTTCGTGGGCGAGCTTGACGCCGCCGGCCAGACCGACTCCGCCGTCGAGATCTCAGCCAACATCGACGACTGCACTGGCGAGATCATCGGCGCGACAATGGAAAAACTCCTGACGGCCGGGTGCATGGACGCGTGGGCAAGCCCCATCGTAATGAAAAAGTCCCGCCCGGCCTGGCTGGTCTCCGTGCTGTGCAGCCCGAACGACGAGGCCGAGGCCGCGAGGATTCTGCTGAGCGAGACGACGACCTTCGGCCTGCGCCGCCGGTGTTGCGAGCGAACCAGGCTCGACCGGCACTTCGAAACCGTTGAGACCCGCTACGGACCCATCCGCATAAAGGTCGGCCTGCTCGACGGCCGGGAAATCACCGCCTCGCCGGAGTTCGAGGACTGCCGCCGAGCCGCCCAGACCCACCACGCAGCCGTGCGAGAGGTCCTGGCCGAGGCCCTTGCCGCCCGCCGCGCCCGCGGCCGGGCCGACGGAGAGTGAATATGTGGGTCTGGTTCCTCGCCGGCTCACTGGTCCTGTTCAACGCCGCCACAGTGGTAATCGTCGCCTTAGTTGTCCGCTCGCATCTGGAGCGAATAGGCCGCCAGCGGGCCCTTCCGCCGGCGGCGTTTGAGGCCCTGCGACGCAGCCTTGCCGAGCAGGCGCGGAGGATCGAGCAGCTCACCGACCGAATCGAGACGCAGCTCGCGCGGCGCGACGAAAGGTTCGAAGGCCTGCTGGGCGAACTGGACTGCCGCCTGGCGGAGATCCGGCGTGCTGCCGCCGCCCTGGCCTCGCCGGCTCGCGCGCCCGAAGACGACCAGCCGCACCCGCGTCGCCTGCAAGTGCAGCGGCTTGCCGATCAGAACGTCGCGCCGCTGGATATCGCCCGTCGCTTGTGCATGGACATTGGTGAAGTCGAGCTTATCCTCGCGCTGCGGCGGGCGACAATCGGAGAGCCCGCGGGCGACAGGACGGAAGACAGGAGTTCCGCCACCGAATGACCGCACTTGCCATAACACTTACCGCGCTGGCTTCGCTTGTCTGCCTGGTATGGCTCAGCCGGCACCTGAAGATCTGGCGAGAACGCCACACCGGCCTGCTGCTAGGCCCGGACAGCCCCGGTCCGCCGGAAAACGCGCCGAAGATCTCCGTCCTCGCAGCCGCCAAGGACGAGGCCGCCTGCATCGAAACCTGCGTGCGGACAATGCTCGACCAGGACTACCCCAACTTCGAAATGATCGTCTGCAACGACCGCTCCGACGACGACACGGGCGGAATCGTCCAGCGCGTCGCCGACGAGGATCCGCGCCTTCGCCTGGTGAACATAACGGACCTTCCGGACGGCTGGTGCGGCAAGAACAACGCGATGCAGACCGGCATCGCGACGACCGACGGCCAGTGGATATGCATGATCGACGCCGACTGCCGGCAGGTCTCGCGGCGGACGCTTTCGGTCGCGATGCAGTACGCCCAGGACAGCGGCGCCGACCTGCTGAGCGTGCTGCCGCGGCTGGAGATGAAGAGCTGGTGGGAGAACGTGGTCCAGCCGGTCTGCGGCGGGGTGATGATGATCTGGTTCCCGCCGGAAAAGGTCAATGACCCCAAGGCACCCAACGCCTACGCCAACGGGGCGTTCATACTGATTCGCCGAAGTGCATACGAGGCCATCGGCACGCACGAGGCCGTCAAGGACCGGCTCAACGAGGACATGCACATGGCCCGGCTGATAAAGCAGGCGCACCTGCAACTGCGGGTCATCCGAGGCGAGGGCCTCTACCTCGTGCGGATGTACACGTCGTTCATGCAGATAATCCGCGGCTGGAGCCGCATCTTCTACGGCACGTTCGGCACGCTCAGGCGGTTGGTGATCTCGCTGGCCGTGGTGACGATCATGGGCCTGCTGCCCTACCTGGCCGCCGGTGTCGGCGCGATCGGCTGGGTCTGCGGCGCCGAACCCGCCTGGCCATGGCGAATGCTCTCGATCGCGGGCCTGGCAGCCATCGCGATGCAGCTCAGCGTTATATACCGTTTCTACAAACTCATCACCGCCCGGCCGGGCCTGTTCTGGACGTACCCCCTCGGCTGCGCCATTACAATGTGGGCCCTGGCCGGCTCGCTGACCAAGCTCGGCGGCGCCAAAGTCGTATGGAAAAACACCGGCTACAAAGCCGCGCGCTGAAACGCCCCTCGGGCTGAGCCTTCCGCCCCGCAAGACCCTCGCCCGGCCCTTAGTCCGGCGGCATGACGGCAAAGCCAAAAGCGACTTCTACGATTGGCTGCTATTCAACATTCTTGACCTCGCCTATTGACAACCTAGAAGCAATTGCGACTGCCTGAAAACTCACGTCAGGTTCCTTGACACCGTCTCGGTCTTCGTCTCGGGTCAACTGGATCTGAACAGCGTCCCAGTATCCACGATTGTTTTGCATTCCCCAGTACCATATTACGCGCTTGCCAATGGCTGTAAGCCAAGGGCCTCTGGCGGAGTCCCAATGGGTTTCATCTGGAACATCAAGTACATCAGTCACCGATATCGTGTCGTCGTCTGGATTGACCACCAAGTAGACGACCGTCGGATCAAAGCGCAGCTCCACCGCAACAGTATCCCTCAGGTCGTTATCGCGGAGCAACCGCACATCTCTAAGAGCCTGGCGTGTGCATAGAACATGTTCAAGCGGGAATAATGAAGTCATTTGCCACCATGTTTCTGCGCCTTGTCTGACGCCGGACGGCCGCGCTCGACCAGGACCACTCAGGCGCGCAGGCAACCAGGTTCGCCCTGACCGGACTCCGCTCGACATAGCGAGCCGCGGCCAGCAGCCATCCACGACTGTCCCTATCAGATTCGGCGGCTACGCCTTGTCGTCCAGCACCTCGATGGCGGGCATGGGCTTGCCTTCGAGGTACGTCAGCGACGCGCCTCCTCCGGTGGATACGTGGGTCATCCGGTCGGCCAGGCCCATCTGCTCGACGGCCGCGGCTGAGTCGCCGCCGCCGATCACGCTGATGGCCCCGCCGTCGGTGGCCGCGGCGACGGCCTCGGCTATCGCCTTCGTGCCAGCCGCGTAAGCCTCGCGCTCGAAGACGCCCATCGGACCGTTCCAGACGATGGTCTTGCTGGCGGCGATGACCTTGCCGAACGCCTCGACCGTCTTGGGGCCGATGTCCAGGCCCATCAGGTCGTCGGGGATGTCCACGCCATCGACGGCCCTGGCCTCGTCGGACCCGAACTCCGTGGCGCCGACGTGGTCGCACGGCAGGAGGATCTTCCCGCCGGCCTTGTCCAGCAGCGTCTTCATCTGGTCGACCTGGTCGGCCTCGACCATGCTCTTGCCGACCGACGCGCCCGCGGCCTTGAGCAGCGTGTACGCCATCGCCCCGCCGATGAGGATGTTGTCCACCTTGCCAAGCAGGCTGGCGATGAGCTTGATCTTGTCGGAAACCTTCACCCCGCCGAGGATCGCCGTGAAAGGCCTCCCCGGGTTGGCGACGGCCTCGGAAAGGTAGCGAATCTCCTTCTCGACCAGGTAGCCCGCGACGGCCGGGCCGCCCTTGGCTGAAATGGCCTTGGCTACGCCGTACATGCTCGCGTGCTTGCGGTGGCACGTGCCGAACGCGTCGTTTACGTACACGTCGCCAAGGGCGCTCAAGGCCTCGACGAAGGCGTCGAGCTGTGCCTGCTGGTCGGCCGTCAACTTGCCGTCGGGGTTCTTCTTGGCCTTGTCGGGCATCGTCTCGCCTGCCGCGAAACGTACGTTCTCCAGCATCAGCACCTCGCCGGGCGCCATCTCGGCCACCATCTCCGCGGCCTCGGGGCCGACGACTTCCGGCGGGCCGAGCTTGACGGGCTTGCCGAGAAGCTCGCCCAATCGCTCGGCCGCGGGCTTGGCGCTGAACTCGGCCTCGAAGCCCTTGCCGGCCGGTCGGCCGAGGTGGCTCATCAGGATAACCTTCGCGCCGCTTTCGATCGCCTTTTTGATCGAAGGCAGGGCCGCGACTATCCGATTGTCGTCGGTGACCTTGCCGTCGGCGAGCGGCACGTTGAAGTCCACCCGCATAAGCACCCGCTTGCCCTGAACGTCGATGTCCGCAATTGTCTTGGTAGCCATGTTTCGCTCTCGTTTGATCCTTCCTTGCTTGTTCCGGCCTGCCCGAAAATCGCCGAAAGCGTACCCGATCACCGCGCGCAAGTCCAGCCCCGGATCGCAAGGCCTGGAGCGTAAGCCCCCGGGTCGCGCTCAGTAGTGCCGGATCGATGGATCATCGTCGTATCAAGAAGAACGTCGCAGGCGGAAAGGACCCATTGATTCTGCGATACCCAATGTGAATAATGGGTTTCTACGTAGCTGTTTCACCGAAACTGATAACGGCGGGCGCGGACGGCTCGACGGCCGGGCCGCGGCTCGCCACTTTGATTACAGGAGAAGGTTTTTGGATGCCAAGACCCTCTTAATCGTCACCGCGTGCATGTTGGCAGTCTGCGGGCAGTTGCAGGCAGCAGACGCGCCGCCCGCGGCAGCCAAGCCCGCCGCGGCCCCGGCGCCGACCACCACCCCGGCCGGCGCAAGTCCGTCGGCGACCGTTGTGGCCACCGTCGGAGACGTGAAGATCACCAGCGACCGCATCGCCGGGCCCCTCAAGACACTGCCGGCCGGGTCCCCGCCCGAGCAGGTCAGCGAGATCCGGGCCAAGATCCTCGGCGACCTGATCACCGCCGAGCTTGTCCACAGCTTCCTGGAAAGCCGGAAGGTTCCCTTCGATCAGAAGGCCTACGATGAGCTCAAGGGCAAGCTGAAGATCCTGGCGACCGAGAAGGGCGTCCCGATGGCTCAGTTGATGGCCATGGCGGGACTGACCGAGCGGCGGCTTCGCGATCAGGTCCGCCTCAAATCGCTGGCCGACAAGGAGACGGGCAAGGACAAGGTGGGCGCCTTCATCAAGGCCAACCCGTCCTGCTTCAACGGCACGAAGGTGACGGCCAGCCACATCCTTGTTCAATGCGAGCAGACAGCATCGACCAAGGAGCAGAAGGCGGCCATCGCCAAGCTCGAGAAGATCGCCACCGACGTCAGGGCCGGCACCGTCACCTTCGAAAAGGCGGCCGAGGAGCACTCGGCCTGCCCGTCCGGCAAGTCCAAAGGTGGCGACCTCGGCGAGTTCGAGTTTGGGGCGATGGTCCCCCCGTTCGCC
>JAUWQU010000316.1 GCA_030610965.1 Phycisphaerae bacterium | reverse complement strand
CGGGGAGAGCTCAAGCAGGCCGTCGCGGCCGAGAATTACGAGCGGGCGGCCGAGTTGCGGGACCGCATCAAGGAAATGGAAGAGCCATGAAATTGGCGGACCTGACCAAGGGCGCGGGCGAATGGCTGCGCGGCGCCGGGCCCATGCACGACGTCGTAATTTCCTCGCGCATCCGCCTGGCCCGCAACCTCGCCGGCGTGCCGTTCCTCGCCCAGTGCGGCGCCGAGCAGCAGAATGAGATCGAGCAGCGCCTTCGCCGGGAGATTCTCGACGCCGGGATCGCCAACGAGGTCCTTTACGTGGACATCGCCGCCGCGGGCGAGCTGGACCGGCAGTTGCTCGTCGCGCGGCACCTCATCAGCAGGCAGCACGCCACCGCGAGCCATCCTCGCGGCGTGACCGTCAGCAGCGACGAGACATGCGCCATAATGGTCAACGAGGAGGACCACCTTCGAATACAGGTGCTCCGCAGCGGGCTGGACCTGGCCGACGCGATCAGCGATATCATGCGGGTTGACGACCTGCTGGAAACGCGGCTGGACTACGCATTCCACGCCAAGTACGGCTACCTTACGGCCTGCCCGACGAACGTCGGCACGGGCCTGCGGGTCAGCGTGATGCTTCACCTGCCGGCGCTGAAGATGACCGGCGAGATCGAGAAGGCCTTCCGCGCGGCCCACGACATGCGCCTTGCCATCCGCGGGCTCTTCGGCGAAGGCACCGAGGCCACCGGCGACTTCTTCCAGGTCTCCAACCAGACCACGCTGGGCAAGAGCGAAGAGCAGATCGTACGCGAGTTCCTCACCGAGATGGTGCCTCAGTTCGTGGCGTACGAGCGACGGGCGCGCGAGGCGCTTGTCGAGCGCCGCGTCGTGGCCGTGGACGACAAGGCCCGGCGGTCGCTGGCGCTGCTCCGCACGGCAAGGCTGATCAGCACCGACGAGACGATGTACCTGCTCTCGCTCGTGCGGCTGGGCGTGAACACCGGGCGGCTCGACGAAGTGGACCTCAAGACCATCAACGAGTTGTTCCTGCTGACCCAGCCGGCCCACCTTCAGAAGATGCTCAACAAGAAGCTCGAGTCCGAAGATCGAGCCGAGGCCCGAGCGAGCTACATCCGCCGAAGGCTAGGCGCGGATTGACGGTGTATGTGAGATCCGCATGGCGATACGACTAGGCACCGTGGCACCGATCGGCTTCGACGACTTTCCCCCTGGTCAGTGGCTCGACCGCCTTCGACAGCTAGGCTGCACCGTCGTCCAGGCCTACCGACGGCAGGACGCCGACGTGACAGTCCGGCAGATGAAGGGCTACATAGCCGCCGGCGGCCTGCCTTGCGACAGCATGCACGGCTTGTTCGGCCCGCAATACGATCCGTCGAGCACCGACGAAGCCGTGCGAGAGTTCGCAATGGAGGCATACCGCTCCGAGGGGCGGCTTGTGCTTGAGCTCGGCGGCTCGTTGGTGGTGGTGCATTGCTCGCCGCGGCAGGACGAGCCCGTGTCGCCCGGCGAGTATCAGATGCGGCTGGATAGCTTGCGCCGTTCGGTGGCAGAGCTTGGCGCGTACGGCGAGCAGATCGACGTTACCTACGCCTTCGAGAACCTGCCTCCCTACCACGGCGTCGGGCGCGACGCGGCCGAGTTGGCCAGGCTGCTCGCCGGCGTGGCCGCGCCGCGCACCGCGATGTGCTTCGACACCGGCCACGCGCTGATGAATGGCGACCCCGCCTCCGCCATCGCCGCCGCCGGGAGCCAGATCGCCTACGTTCATTTTTCCGACAACAGCGGCCTGGCCGACGAGCACGAAATGCCCACCCGCGGCAAGCTCGACTGCAACGGCGTCGCCGACGCCCTGGCCGCCGTCAACTACGCCGGCACGCTCATGCTCGAAGTCTTTCGCCCCGTCGAAGCCCTCGACGAAATGATCGCAGCCAACTACGCCACCCGCCTGGCGAGAATCGTCGCCAGGGCTTCCGGCGCGAAGTGAACGGCCCTGCACAAGCCTCTTGACCATTACTGACGCCGTATGTGGTGCCATGCTTCCGCACGCTTTTCGCGGAAGCATGTTCCCTGTGTGATGTTGGCGGTGGAAGGCCAGGATGCCAGCCAGGCTCGTGGGAACATGCTTCCGCCAACGGCATGCGGAAGCATGGCACCGCGTAAGAAACCCGTTGGAACCATGCCACCGGCCTTTCGATCGAGCGCCCACCTGCGCCCGCAATCCAAAGCGGCGTCTCAGCCGCCGCAATCCAAAAAGCTGCGACTGATCGCGCACGGTCAATCAGAGACCGGGTGAGGGGTGCTTCCCCGCCGGGAACGCCGCTCTCCTGAGCGGCTCTTAACACGCCAATCGGGAGATTGGCGTTCCCAGGAGCCTGCCGCAAGACGCCCTTCGACACGCTTTTGCCTTTTCCGCGATTGCGGGCGAGCGTATGATTCATCCATGGCCAAACCCAAACCGCCGAAAGTCGCGATCGTCTCGCTGGGCTGTCCGAAGAATCTCGTCGACAGCGAGAAGCTCCTCGCCCACCTCGCCGAGGGCGGATGTGTCGTCGGCGCGCCGATGGACGACGCCGACGTCGTCATCGTCAATACGTGCGGCTTCATCGCCCCGGCCGTGGCGGAATCCCTCGAAGTCATCGACGAGGCCCGCCGCCTCAAAGAGGCCGGCCGCGTGCGGCGCATCGTCGTCGCGGGGTGCCTGGTCAACCGCCAGGGCGAGGATCTGTTCGAGCGGGCCGAAGGCATCGACGCGATCATCGGCGTCAACGACCGCGACTCGATCCTCTCAGCCGTGCTGGCAGACGGACGGGTCAGCCGCATCTCCGCACACCGGGCCAGGTGCGTCAGCGACGCCGGCCGGTTCCGCCTTACGCCCACCCATACCGCCTACCTGCGAATCGCCGAGGGCTGCTCGCGGCGATGCACGTTCTGCACGATCCCATCGATCCGCGGGCCCTTCCGCTCGAAACGCCCCGCCAAGGCCCTGGCCGAGGCCCGCGAGCTCCTGGCCGACGGCGCGGTCGAGTTGAACGTCATCGCGCAGGACACCACCAACTACGGCCGGGACCTCGGCGGCAAGGCCACGCTGGCCAACCTGCTGCGGAAGCTCGACAAACTCGACGGCGTCGAGTGGATCCGCCTGCTCTACGCCTATCCCCGGGGCTTCGACGACGACCTCATCGACGCCATCGCATCGTGCGAGCACGTCGTGCCCTACGTGGACATACCGCTCCAGCACATCTCCGACGGCGTGCTCAAGCGCATGGGCCGCCACGTGACGCGAAAGCAGATCGAACGCCTGCTGATCCAACTCCGCCGGCGAATCGACGGGCTCGTGCTTCGGACGACGTTCATCACGGGTTTCCCCGGCGAGACGCGGGGCGAGTCCGAGGAGCTTCTGTCGTTCGTGCGCGATTTCGATTTCGAGGCCGTCGGCGCCTTCCCCTACTACCCGGAGCCGGGCACGCCCGCGGCAAAGCTCCCGAACCGCCCGGTGCGCGCCACGGCCGAGCGGCGACGCGAGAAGCTCATGCTCACCCAGCAGGACATTGCCTTCGCCGCCAATGAAGCCCGCATCGGCAAGAAAGTGCGGGTGCTCGTGGACGGCCTGGAAGCGGGCGGGGCCTCCATAGGACGACATTACGGACAGGCGCCGGACATCGACAGCCTGTGTATACTCACAGTGCCGGCCGAGCCCGGCCGATTTATTGACGCCACCATAGTCGAGGCCGATGGTTACGATCTGGTAGTGGCGCCTACAACCTGAGGAAAATAGGGACGCTAACCATTTTCGGCTGTTATGGGCATATGGAGAGTTGGATACGTCTCGAAAATGGTTAGCGCCCCTGTTTTCCTCGGAACTGACACCGGCCCGCCCGCGGGCAGGCTCGCAACATGAAGTGGACCCTCCCAAACCAACTGACAGTCGCCCGCATCGGCCTGGCCGGCGCGTTCTTTGTGCTGGTGGGCCTGTACGAGTACGGCGCGGCCAACATGCAATGGCTGCTCAACACGGCCTTCGTCGTGTACGTCATCGCGGGCATCACGGACATCCTGGACGGATGGATCGCCCGCCGATGGAACCTCACCAGCGCCTTCGGCAGAATCGTCGACCCGTTCGTCGATAAGGTCCTCGTCGTCGGAGCGTTCGTGATGCTCACCGGCTCGAACTTCGCCTTCCCCACAAGCCAGGCCGTGCCGGACGCCAACCTGCCGGCCTGGCTCACCGGGCGGATGCTCTCCAGCGTCCAGGCGTGGATGGTCGTGACGATCCTGGCCCGCGAGTTCGTGGTCTCAGCCGTTCGCGGCTACAGCGAGAGCCAGGGCATCAAGTTCCCCGCCAACTCGGTCGGGAAGATGAAGATGGCCCTTCAGTCGGTCGCCATCTGCACGATACTCTTCCAACTGGCCAACTGCCCGGACTGGACGGTACTTCTGTACCTGAAGATCGCCCTGGTGTGGGCGGCCATGATCGTTACGGTCCTCAGCGGCCTGATCTACGTAGGCAAGGCCCGCGCGCTGCTGGGGCTTTCCAGCGAGAGGTGACATGCCCGATAAGCGACCTGGCGAAACCATCAGAAAACTCCTTCTGACCGGGCTGGGCACCGGCTATCTGCCCATCGCGCCCGGCACCTGGGGCTCGGCCGGGGCGTGCGCGGTTTTCCTCGCCGTCGCCTTCGCCGCTGGAGGCAGGCAGATGTGCCTTACCGGCACGATGCTCGTTCTCGCGGCGGCTTCGACGCTCGTCTGCGGCCTGCTCGGCAGCAAGGCCGAGGTGGACTTCGGCAAGAAGGATCCCGGCCAGGTCACCATCGACGAATGGGCCGGCCAGGCCCTCGCCCTGTGCGGGCTGCCGCTTGGCACGGGTCCGTGGGGCTGGCTCATCGCCGCCGGGTCGGCGTTTGTGGCCTTCCGCGTCTTCGACATCATCAAGCCCCCGCCCATCCGCCGACTGGAGAAGATCCCCGGCGGCTGGGGCATCGTCGCCGACGATCTGCTCGCGGGCATCTACGCCAACGTCACCCTTCAACTGATCCTCCGCCTGGGTCTGGGATTGAGTTGACCCCTCGCGGCCATTGCCGATAGGCCGCAGAGGAGGTATACTGGTATTGAGGTTAGAAACCATGAACCGAACGCTGACCGCCGTGCTTCACAAGGAAGGGAATCTGTTTGTGGCTGACTGCCCCGAGGTCGGCACCGTCAGCCAAGGCGAGACCATCGAGGAGGCTCTGCGCAATCTTCGTGAAGCCACGGAGTTATACCTGGAGGAATTCCCCACGGTCGATGCCGGCCGACCGCTGGTGACTACCTTCGAGGTGGCTCTGCATGCCTAAGTTCCCCCGGATTTCCGGCAAACAGGCGATTGGAATATTGGAGCGGTTGGGGTTTCGTCAAGTGCGGCAGCGGGGAAGTCATGTTGTCCTGCGCCGGGGAGACACCGGTTGTGCCCTGCCCCTGCACAAGGAGCTTGCCGTCGGCACGCTGCGCGGCGCCTTGCGTCAGGCCGGAGTCACACCGGAAGA
>JAUWQU010000005.1 GCA_030610965.1 Phycisphaerae bacterium | reverse complement strand
ATAGACCGGTATTTCATGGAGCGGAATGAGTTCTTCATCAAACATCCCAAACGGGCAGGAAATAAGATATGGGGGAAGGAGCGTGTGCCGCCGGCATTCAGCCTGAGCAATAATTGTAAAGACCCCGCGTTCCGGTGACTGTGGTGTTGGCTACCATCACCAGCGCCGGAGGCCCCGACGCCCCATGACCACTCGACAGCCAGAATCTCCGCCTGGTGACAACAATCGACTCTGCTCATCCCAGTTGACTGGGACGCCGTGGCGTAGCTTGACCAAGCTCATACCGCTCGGTTCTGTTCCGGCAAGAACGGCCTGGACGAACTCGGGAGCCAGGGCCGTGAGCTGAAGCATTCTTGCCACGTACGTCCGGTTGACGCCATGCCGTTCTGCGATGGCTTCCATGCCGGGTACTTCGCCCGAGTCGATCATCCGTTGCCAGCGGTACGCTCGCGCCAAGGCTACTACCAGGGGCGAACGTGGGCCAACGTCGGCGGTCGTGGCGGCGCCCGGCGGCAGGATGATCTCCTTGCGCCCGCCGCGGGTCTTGAATTCCATCGGCACGCGGATGTCCACCGTCTGGCCGTCCAGCGTAGAGGCGTCCGCGCCGGGAGGTCCGGTCCGCCGGCGCGGCGGCGCCGACAGACCGGTTCCCGTTAGCAGGCCGTTTAGAAAGCTGTTCTGGCTGCGAGCGCGCCTGTTGCCTGCGCTCTCGCCGACGGACCCATTTCTAAACGAACTGCCAAGCCTGTATTACTTGCTCTTCAGCAGTTCCACCATGGCCTTGCCCATGGCTTCGCCGACGTTCATGTACGTCTCGGCATTTCCGCCGTAGTGGCCATTGGAGGCGCCGCCTTTGGAAAGTGGGTTGCTGTAGACGGTGGCCACATTGCCCTTGAACTCGGAGTACTTGCCCGTCTTGCCGTCTACCGCGAACTGGGCATTGAGGATCAGCCCGTCGTTGCCATCGGCGCCCTTCGCGGTCTGGCCGAGCGTGGCGCAAACGAACTTCGCATTTGGTGCATCGAAGTCTTTGCGCAACGCCTTGATCAACTGGACGAGATTCGTCTCGTACCGCTCGGCCCAGTAGGATCGGTAGCGATCCTTGTCACCCTGCCAGAAGAAGAAGCCGGCGACCTCGTACTTCTTGGCGCCGGGGTAGTACTTGTCGAGTTGCTTGAGAACTCGCTTCGCGGCGGCGACATCGGCGTCGTACTGCGTGCCGGCGTACCATCCACTCTTCGGCGGCTCAGTCCCTTTTTCCCAAATGCCGAATTCCTTGTAGCCGGCATGCACCATCGTCTTGCCTTTTTCCTCGAACTCGAATTGCTCGCTTCCGGGCGGCAGCAGGTCGAAGCCGAGACAGCGATTGCCGATGCAACTCTTGAGAATCAATACCGGCGCATCGACGGCATGCCCCACGTAATGCCCGATGCCGATCTCGGGGCCGATGGTCCTGCCGGTAGTCGTCATCCACTCGTTGTTGAATCCTCTATTATTCATGACGCGCACGTTGCGGACATCATTACGGATCGTCCATTTGCCGGCGTCATCCACAAGGTAGGGGTATTTCTGCTTGGTTTTCACCGCATGTTCGAGACTTCCGTCCTTGTCTCCGGCAATCCTCCCGGCGCCGACCATGTTCGACTGGCCCATGAGGATGTACACCTGCACGGGCTTGGTCATGTCGGCGGGCTTGCCGTCGGGGTCGGGCAGCGTGGGTGCCGGGGCTTCCTTGGCGGCCGGGGCGGCGGCCAGGCCCATGCCCATTACGACCAGCATATAAATTGCAGCATACCATCGCTTCTTCGTCATATTTCTGTCTCCTGTCATCACGTTGTGTCTGCGGCTGAGTTCCTGTTCTCCCGCAGCCCGTTTAGCCGGGATTTCCTGGATGGCTTCTCGCCAACGACCACCGTCGGCGTTTGTGGCGAGTCTATCGCCCCTGGCGACGTCCGCAAGCACGTTTTCGGCTCAACGAAGATGGCCTAGCGCGCGCGAGGTTGGCTTGTAAGCAACTTTCAGGGGAAATTGGCCCTGAGGTTCTATGCCTGGAATCCTGTTTGTCCAGGCGCTAAGCGGCGTGGTTGTGGGTGTCGCCGGAAAACGCAACTGCCGCTTTCGCTCCACCGAGTAAGCGTGCGTCACTTTCTCAGGAACAGCCACACATTGCCGCCCGCGGGTTCCTGGTCGCTGTAGAAGTTGCCTGTGAGCAGGTCGAGTTTGCCGTCGCCGTCCCAGTCGACCACGTAGGGGGAGGGGCGCGAGAGCTTGGCGTTGCTCTTCACCGGCGTCTCGATCTTTGCCGGGGCCGCGAACTTCGGCGCGGCGGGCGTAAGGGTAATGGTGCCCGCCTGGGCGTCGGCGTCGGCGATGGTGAGCGGGATTCACTCGCCGCCTTCGGCGTGGCGGACGATCACAAACTGCCCCGGCCGGCGCGCGGCGGCGATCCGCGTCGGCCGCCGCCCTGCTGTACCCGCTTGCGCCCCGACCGTGACGAGGCAGAGGTCCATGAATGGGCCGGCCGACGGTAACGTTCTGCGCGAATCAACTGCAAACCGTTGCTTACAAGCCGATTCGCCTCGCAAGATCGCCCGTAGCCGGTCGAGTAACGGTCGATGCGTGGGGTCCCTGAAGGCGGGGACATTCTACAAGGCAGTCCAAGAGCGGGAATCACAATATGTAGCGCGTAGCAGCCGCCGCGGTCGTGGCCTCCAGGATCCTGCTATCATCACAGGGCCAAGAGTTTACCAAGCGTCACGGTGCGGTCAAGAATCCAGGCCTATTCTGGTTTTGTGGGGGCATCAAACTCGCTGGTCCTCTACACTACGAAACGGTAGCCGCCGGAAGGCTTGGTGGCATCGCTGAAGTAGGAATGTATGTTGAAAGAACTGGCAACCACGCGGTGAGGAACTACCGAGAGACGGAGGGGGGAGTGAAGAACATGAACAGAAGAACGACGATTCTCATGACAATCCTTACGACCCTTTGGCCACGGGCAGATCGCATGTCCTTGTCGCTGGTGATTGTGGATCGCAGTGATCCCTGAGGGCCCCACGTATGATACGCGCTAAATCAATGCTTCTATCAGTCCCCGTCTCTGGATACGGGTGGCGAGGACCTCTTCGGCGGCAAAGCCTTCCGTGGTCCCTGCCGGTGCTCACGACTGTCTTCCTTTTGACCGCCTTGACGCCACCGCTTGCGGCCGACGATATTGTCGTGAAGGAAATCGGCGGCGTGCCGGTCATCAGGACCAAGATTCACTATGGTGACAAGTACATCGAGGCCCATATTCTCTTTGACATGGGCCTCAATCACCCCATGGTGATACATGAGAAATCTGTCGGCGGCTTCAACCTGCGCCCCAGGGAAGCCGTGGGCAAAAAGGTCGACATCGAGTTTGCGGGCAACATCCGCTGGAAGGGCATCCCAATGCAGGTCGCCGCTGTGGATCTGCTGGAGACCCTGACCGCGAAATATGCCCCGGAGTTGAAAGAAGTGCCCATTGTTGCCATTGTCGGGCTTCCGGCCATCAAGAGCAGCGTGGTGAGACTGGATATCCGCAAGGGCGTGCTGCAGACCCTCGGAATGGCGTCGGAAGAAGCCTGTGCGCAGGAGTTCGACTACCAGGTCAAACGCGAGGGCATCATCCTGGAAGGAACCGGTCCGGCCAAGACCCCGGTCAATGTCCTGATGACCACGCGGGTCGAGGACTCCATTCTCGATACATCTTTGCTGAAAGCCGCCCGTAAGTCCGGCGTAAAACCGAACGTCCTCAGCGTCAACGGCATTATGCTCAGCGACCATGCGGCGTTTCGTTTCAAGCCGTTGGATAAGGTTGCCGATGGATCCGTCAAAGTGGTCATCGGCCTGAGCGTGATTCGGAATTACACCGTCACGATCTGGCCGAAACGCAAGAAGATCGCCTTTTTACCCCAAAAGGCCCGGCCTTTCCCTCAGGACGAACAGGACTACTTCTTTGCCCTTGCCGACAAGAAGCCCGAAGGCGTGGTCAAGTTTATCAGTAAGAAGCCCCGCCAGCGTCTGATGGACGAAGCCTGCCTTCTCCTGTTGCAGATGCGGTTGAACGATCCGTCCAGCACGACCAAGATGTTCAAAGAGGCATTGCAAACCCTCGGGGCGAACTATGATCTCAAACGCCGCAGCGATGTCCTGAGCAAGATTGCCGACACCTTGGAAACCACTGGCCGTCCGAACAGTGACGAGCTGTCGATGTTTGCGCTGAACCTGGCGATGACGCAGACTAAATCGGCTTTGGATCCCATCTCCGTTCATGGCATCCATGTCCGCTTCGGTAAGAAGGCCTTTCTCAAGGGCGAGATCAAACAGGCCAGGCGGCACCTGCTCAGCGCCGCGTTCGGTATGCCGAAGAACGGTGAATGCAATTTCTGGATGGGCGAAGTTTACAAGGAAATGGGTAAACCACGCCGTGCTTGGTCACGCTATTTCCAGTCCATTCTCGATCCACGGGTGAGCCCCGCGACTCGGACGGAGTCTCTGGCGCGTCTCGACGAATTGAACCGCGATCCTGAGTTCCGCAAGATCTTCAACATGGTGATCGCTGAGCAGTACATGGCCGGCCGTCTCGACGAGGCGGAGTTCCACGCGCCCTCCCGCTACAAGCTGGTCAAGAGCAAGTTCCCCGGCCACGTGAAACTGGTGGAGTTCTTCACCGACGCCAGCAATCCCCAAACCGGCGGTATGCAGTTGGCTTTCCAGGCGATCGATGAGTACTTCAATGGCTCGGTCGCCCTGATCGAGTATCACTTGAATGACCCGATGCACAGCGAAACGGCCACAAACCGCCTCAAGTACTACAAGGCGGAAAACGCACCTCTGGCCGTTTTCGACGGGAAGCCGGTCCTCCGCGGGAGTTCTTCTCAAGCCGAGAAACTGTCGGACAACGCGGCCGAGAGTTACCCCGGTTTTCGCGATGCGTGCCTCTTCAAGGAGACCGTTGTCGCACCCGCATGGGCCCTGGATGCCAGGACGACCCAGGCTGGCACGAAGGTATCCGGGGCCGTCACCGTGACCGGGAAGGGAGAAGCCGACAAGCTGCGCCTTCATGTCATTCTCTGCGAACGGTCGGTGATGGCGGTTGAAAGCAACGGCGTCTTCTTCCACCACTTCGTCGTTCGCGAATCGCTGACTCCGCCGGACGGGCTCGATCTGAAAAACGCCTTGGATCAACCCATCAAGTTCGCCGTCGACGCGAAGAAGATGAGCGAAGGTCTCACCAAGACGCTAGACAGCGAAGACCGCCGGAGCGGCCTGAGCAAACCGACCTATGTCGACGCCAACAAGTTGATGGTGGTGGCTTTCGTGCAGCACGGGGACGACCGCCGCGTTCTGGCTGCGAAATCCTTCCCCCTGCCACAGGAAGACGAGGTGCCGTAGTGCCGGATCATCCGCAAGACACTCTGAAACGTATGGAATCCATGCTGCGCCGCTGTCGTCGGCGGATCATGATGGCGGAGGTGTCCGTGCGCCTGCGCGAGGGACTGGACTTCTACCTGAACTGTCTCCTTGGCATTGCAGGTCTGTTCCTCGTCCTCCGCGCCCTGACCTACGCCGTCGATGCATCCACCATCATTAACTGGGTGCATGTGCTCTCCATCGCCGCGATTTTCGGCGTAGTAGTCTTGGGACACGCGTTATTGCGGGGCGTTTGGGGCAATCCCGTTCATGTGACCGGTGCGGCGGAACGCCTCGACCTGTCGCAGTCGACCCACAACCGCATTGCGACCGCCATGGCCTTGCTTCGCTGCGGCGACGATTCTCAGTTCGCCCAAGCCGCTATTTGCGACGGTGTCGAACACCTCGAGACGCTCCAGGCCGAACAGCCGCACGTCGAATGTGCCACCACCTCCTGGCGACGCATGGGAACCTGCCTGGTCATCAGCTTAACCATGGTCCTGGCCGGACAGTTCCTGGCAGTCGAAGCCCGGTCGCCCCAGGAGGGCAGTGAGAGCACACCCGGGGCCACGCTGCTGGCGGAACGTGATTCCGAGTCTGAGCCAGCCATACCGGAGATCAAGGTCACGCCAGGGCAGCGCGTCACACACCAGGTTGAACGCCGAGCGACCGGTGACATCCCGCCCCGCGACGACGACGTCGCTGAAGACGATACCGGCCAGCGCGCGGAACTCGGCAAGGAGTCGCGAGCCGAGGGACCGGCGGGGCGGCATTCCTCGGGCAAGTCGCGCAGCAGTCAGTCCTCGTCCAACAGCCGCAGCGCCGCCAGTGGTGCTGGGGGAAAGTCGGAACCGGGAAAGACCGAACCCGGTAAGAACAGGAAGCCCCGCCACACCAAGAAGCAGACCGCCGCTCAGCCAAAGGTCGATCAGGAGAACATGAAGGGCGGTTCGATCAACGCCCGGAGTTCTTCCGGCAGCGGCTCGATGCGCACGGCCCAGAACGAGTGGTCCAGCAAGGTAAAAGCCAAGTCTGCCGACAACGACGATTTCGAACAAGAGGAAGAGCCCGACGAGGAAATGGACAAGGACAAGCAGCGGCTTGGCGCGCAGCCGGCATTGAAGAGCCGGACCTCCCGCCTCAGCCACGAACTGTCACTGTCCATGGGTTCCGGCCTTAGCAATGACATGATGAAAGGCCGCGGCGGTCCCGGCGTGCAGAAGAAGGCGCGCGGCACGGCGACTATGATCATGGGCGTGCCCGTTCCCGGTTTTGTCAAAGGACGACTCCTGCCCGGTCCCACCAAGAGCACCCAAGAGGAGGTCGAGCCCTCACCCCGCGAAGGGAACTACACCGTCGCGTCAGAACTACAACAGGCCAGGCCCGAGGAGGCTGCCCTGGAACGCTATCGTCCGTCGGCCGCCATGGGCGTTCAGGCGCGGGACTACCTGATTAAGTATCACGCTGAACATGAGAACATACGAAACGGAGCTGCGACTAATGAGTGAAACCGTTCAAGAAGCCCCCGGCAATGCCCGGGAGCAATCCGAGCATTTTCGCGAAGTCTTCAACAAGCTGAAGACCGAAGTCCACAAGGCCTTCGTCGGCCAGGACGAGATTGTCGAGAGCGTCCTCAGCGTCCTGCTGTCGAACGGTCATCTGCTGCTCGAAGGCGTGCCCGGTCTGGGTAAGACCCTGTTGGCCAACACGCTGGCCCAGGCACTGCACCTGGACTTCTCCCGCATTCAGTTCACCCCCGACCTGATGCCCGCTGACATCATCGGCACGATGGTGTTGTACGAGAAGGATGGCGGCGGGCACGAGCTGCGCTTCCAGGAGGGCCCGGTGATCTCCAACTTCATCCTGGCCGACGAGATCAACCGCGCCACGCCGAAGACCCAGTCCGCCATGCTGGAAGCCATGCAGGAACGCCAGGTGTCCGTCGCGAGGCAGACCATTCACCTGCCTGAACCCTTCATCGTCATCGCTACCCAGAACCCCGTGGAGCAGGACGGCACGTATCCGTTGCCCGAAGCCCAGCTCGACCGTTTCATGGTCAAACTGCTGGTGGACTATCCCAGCGAGGACGAATACCTGAGCATTCTGTCTCGCACCACGGGCACGACCAGGAGCGCCATCCAGCCGGTATCCAGCGGTCCCGAGATCATGAAGATGCGTGAGATCGTTCGCTCCGTCCCGGTCAGCGAACAGGTGCAGCGCTACGCCGTGCGTCTGGTCATGGCGACCCAACCCGGTTCGCCTTACGCCACCGATACCGTGAACCGTGCCGTTGCCCTCGGCTCGAGCCCCCGCGGCGTCCAGGGCCTGATCTTCATGGGCAAGGTTCGCGCCATGGTCGGCGGCCGTTTCGCAGTGTCCTGTCAGGACATCCGCGATGTCGCCGTGCCAGTGCTCCGCCACCGTGTCATGCTCGGCTTCGAAGGCTTCTCCGAGCGTGTCAACCCCGATGAACTGATCCTGGAAATCGCCGGGTCCCTGAAGGAATTGTCAGACTGATGGCTGAGTTATTCCCAACGGAATTCATCGCCGCCGTTTCCCGGATGCGCTTAACCGCCGGCGCGGTGCCGCGCGGCGGTCGCCATGCCGAACACGGGGCGGTACAGGTGGGCGCGGGCATGGAGTTCCGCGACTTCCGGGCCTACATGCCCGGCGACGATATCCGGCGCATCGACTGGAATTTCTATCGCCGCAGCGGCAGGCTCTTCCTGCGCCTGTTCGAGGAAGAGCGGGACCTTCCGGTCTACATCCTGCTCGACCGCAGCGACTCGATGTTCTTCGAGGCCCCGCCGCGAGCCGACGCCGCCAAGCAGGCCGCCGCCGTTCTTATTGGCGCCGCGCTCAACCAACACGACCGACCGGTGCTTTATCCGTTCGGAGAAGCGTTGAACGAAGGATTCCCGGCGATTCCGCACGCCCGCGCCCTGCCTGCGACGCTGGAGCGCCTGGCCGCAATAGGTCCGGCCGGGCCGACCAACCTGCGAGCCGTGCTGCACCGGCTCCGTGCCCTGCGCCTGCGCAGGGGCATGGTCGCCATTGTCTCGGACTTCTTCGATCCCGCCGGCATGGACGCCCTTGTCGAAAGCATGCACGGCATGCCGCACAAGCTGTTGCTCGTCCAACTGTGCCGTGAAAGCGACGCCAAGCCGCACTTGGACGGTGAGTTGTCCATAGTGGACTGCGAGACCGGGCATGACCTGCGTGTCACTGTCACGCCCAGAACAGTCGAGGCGTATCAGCGGGCCTATGCGGACTTTCAGGAAAAGTTGCTGGAGTTCGCCAGCAAGCGCCGCACCGGATATATCACCCTGGACGCCGATGGCGATGTGCTCGAGGAGTTCATGAGCATGTTCGCCGACGGCGTGATCACCACCCGAGGATAGAGCTTTGCAGTTCACCGCGATGTCAATCTGGTTCTTCACGGGACTTGCCGTCCTCACCGCCGGTGTACTGGCGGCGTTGCAGTATCTACGCATCCGCCCCCGTAGGGTCCGGGTCATCACGAGCCTGTTTTGGCAGCAGGCCGCCGACCAGGCCCGGGCACGCAACCTGTTCGAACGTTTCCGCCACCCGCGCACCTATCTTCTTCTGCTCGCCGCCAGTCTGCTGGTGCTACTGGCCTTGGCCAAACCCGTTTTCAATGCCGCCCACCAGCCCCATCGTGTGATTGTGCTGGAAGCCGGACTGGCCATGACGGCCACGGACAACCGCTTCGACAACGCTCTTGAACTGACTCGCGCCGAAGTCGCTTCCCTGGACGATGACCGCGTCGCGGTCATCACCGCCGACCCGTACCCTTGCCTGCTCAAGCATTTCGACGAAAGCCTGGCAGCGTTGGAAGACCGACTCGCCAGGGTGAAAGCCGTCGATACTCCCGTGATTCGGGAGAACACTCTGCGGGCGGCGAGATCCATGCTTGCGGGTCACGAAAACGGTGAAGTGGTCCTGGTTTCGGCCCAACCGGTGACAACCGGTGACGACCGGGTTCGTGTTCTGGCCGCCGGCGAGGTTGTTGACAACGCCTTCGTCCTGTCCGCAGTTTTCGTCCCCGACTCCGCCGACCTGACCCGCGGCGCCTTCCACTGTCGCGCGGGTTTTACCGGCAAGCAGGGGGGCAAAGTGGCGGTCAAGGTCAGCCGGGCGGACAAGCCCCTGCTTGAGCAATCCGTCGAGTTCAAGCCGGGCGAAGTGAAGGGGTTTTCCGTGTCCGGTCTTGCCGCCGACGGCAGTGTTCTGACCGCGTCGGTGACCGCAGGCGACGCCGTTGTAGGGGACGACCGGGTTGACTTCCAACTGCCCGATCGCCGCCGAATTCAGGTTGTACCAGTGGATGGTATGGAACTGCCCGCGGGATTGACGGCGGTTCTGGACAGCCTGCGGGAAGTCACAACCAAGATAGCCGAAGGCGCGAACTTGCCCGTGGTCCGGGTGGGACAGGCGGGCTCCGGCGCTGATATCCTGATCCAGCCCGCAACGGCAAGCGGTGAGTTGATGGCTGTCCGCCCGTCAGGGCATGCCCTGGTGGCAGGGCTGGTATTCGAGGACGCCGTCTGCCGCGCACCGGCGGCGCCTCTAGATATGGGAAACGGCAACCTGCCCCTGTTGTTGGTGGACGGTTCGGCGCTTGCCACTGTGAACTCCGACTCCAGTCAGCTTACCGTCTGCCAAACCCTCTTCAACGAAGATGCCAGTTTCGTCCGGCGGACGGGTTATATGGTGTTCTGGAGCAAAATTCTGCATCACCTGGCCGGTTGGCGAAACGAGCCGCTGACCCTCTCGCCTGCTCAGGCCAGCCGGTCCGCGAACGCCGCCTCCGCCAGTCTGACGCTGAAGGCGGGTATGGGCAATTTCGACCTTCCGTCGGGCACCGGGGCCGCCGCGCCCGCCGAAAGCGGCACCCACCTGGTGGTTTGGCAATTGTTGCTCGCCGCCGCCCTGGCGTTGATGGTTCTTGAAGCTATTCTGAATATTCGCGGAAGGATTTCCTGATGTTCTTGCATCCGCATTTCTTATGGTTGCTGCCGCTGCCTGTCCTGTTGGCGGTCTATCAGTTGCGCAAGGCGGCCGACGTCACCGGCCCACACAAGTTGCTCGCAACCGGCCTGCGCCTGCTGGCCTTGAGCCTGGTGGTCCTGGCCCTGGCGCAACCCTTCCGGCAGAGCCCCGAAACCAACAGGCGTGTCGTCGCGGTGGTCGACTGCTCGCCCAGCATGGACGCCACCGCCACGGAACAAGCCGCTGCCGGACTGAAGGCGCTGGTCGAACAGGCCGGGCGCGACAATGTCCGCCTGGTGGTCTTCGGCGTAACGGCCAGGGAAGTCGCGCTCAACGACGCCGTCCTCGCGGCCGGTGGCTTGGCGAAGTTGCGCCTCACCGAACCGGGCAGCTCCCTTGCCGAGGCGTTGGAACTCGCTGCCGCCTTGTGTCCCGATGACGCCAACGGCGAAGTGCATCTGTTCAGCGACGGCCGCGAAACCCGTGGCGACATGGTCAACGCAGCGGCCAAGCTTGGCCGCCGGGGGCTGGAGTTGAAGATACATGAACTGGGAACGCTCTTGGCGAGTCCGGTTCAGTTGAATCACGTGCGCGCCCCAGGCGCTGCCGCCGTGGGAGAAGCCGTGACCATGACCGCAGACGTTGAATGTCCCAGCCCCTGCGAGGCGAAGTTGACAGTAACCAGCGACAAGGGCCAAGCCGTCGTCAGCCGGACGGTTCAACTGCGGGCGGGCAGCCAGGAAGTACCCTTCCAGGTGCGCCCGGAAGAGAGCGGTTTGCAGCGTTACCACGTCTCGCTGGACGGAGGCGATCAAACCGTCACTGCCGGCTTGAACGTCAGCCGGACCGTGGTTGGGGTCTTCGAAACCGCTCCCGAAACTCCCGCCAGGCGGGCCCTGCGCGACATCCTCGGCCACAATGCCGTAGTCAAGCCCCTGAACCTGGCCGACCTGGCGGGCGACAGCTGGAACAGCTTCGACGTTCTGGCCCTGGCGGACACGCCCGCTGCCGAACTGCCGGTCGAGATCCAGCAAAACCTGCGCAGGTGGGTGGAGAATGGCGGCGGGCTGCTGGTAACCGGCGGGCGCAATGCCTTCGGTCCCGGCGGTTACGCCCGCAGCGAACTGGCCCCGATGCTGCCCCTGCGTTTTCCGCAGAAGAAGGAAGTCCGCGATCCGAGCACGTCGCTGGCAGTGATCATCGACACTTCCGGTTCCATGGGAGTTGAAGGCGTGAATCTGGCCAAGGAAGTGGCACGCCTGGCGCTAAAGCGACTGAAGCCGCACGACAAGGCCGGAATTGTGGAATTCCACGGTGCCAAACGCTGGGCCGCGCCGATGCAGCCCGCCTCAAACAACATTGCGATTCGGCGGGCGCTCAACCGCCTGTCCGCTGGCGGGGGCACGGTGATGATGCCCGCCATCGAGGAAGCCTATTATGGCCTGCTGAATGTGCGCACGCGGACCAAGCACGTGCTGGTACTCACCGACGGCGGCGTGGAGCAGGGCGCGTTCGAGTCACTCCTGCGGCGGATGGCTGACGATGGCATCCATGTCTCCACCGTCCTGGTTGGCCCTCGTGCCGGCTCCAGTTTCCTGGCCCAACTGGCCAGTTGGGGACGCGGACAGTTCTACACCGCGCCCAGCCGATTCAAACTCCCCGAGGTCATCGTCAAGCAGCCGAGCAGTTCCCTCCTGAATCCCTTCGTCGAAAAGGAAGTGGGATTGGAACCGGTCCTCACCAGTCGCCTCACGCAAGGTATGGGACTGGAAGACGCGCCGATGCTGCGGGGGTACGTGAAAACCGAAACCAAGGATACCACCGAACTCCTGCTGCAGTCCAAGATCGGCGACCCTGTCCTGGCCCGCTGGCACTACGGTCTCGGCCGCGTCGCGATTCTGACCACGCAGTTGGGCGGTGACTGGGCCCAGGACTTCCTCAATTGGCCGGCCGCCCCCAACATGATGGCCAACCTGGTCCGTCAACTCCGCGGCGTCTCGCCGCGCCAGCCGCTGGAGCTGACGCTGGGCCATAGCAGCGCCGGGCTCGCTCTTGACATCCGGGCTCTGTCCCTGGACCCGTCGCTGGGCGTCGCGATGCTGCGGATCGAAATCAGGGACGGCAGAGGCACGCTGGCCACCACACGTGAAATCATGCCGGTTCGCGCCCACACTTGGCAGACTCTGGTGGAGGACCTGCCCGCCGGTGACTACCTTGTCGATGTGATGGACGCCACCAGAGAAAATGTGCTGGCCTCCGGTGGGTTGGTGGTTTCGCCCCCGAATGAGTTCAACCACGCCGCGCCTGACCGGGCCAAACTCACTGCCGCCGCCCGCGCCGCGAGCGACTTCGCCGCTGGAATTGACGAGCCTGAGGCACCCGTGCGAACCCACGAACTCTGGCCGCTTTGCGCAGCGATCGGGCTCCTGTCCTTCATTCTCATGATCCTGATCCGCCGCCTGCCCGTCGCGTCGGCCGCGCCAAGGATCACCCGCACCGCCGCTGCGGGGTTGGCAGTGCTTGTGGCCTTGGGCGCCCTGGGACTACCGTCGTCCGCGATGGGTCAGGAGGCAGATGAAAAGCCCGCCTTGACCACAGTGGAAAAAGAGCGCATTGACGGCTTTATCAAGCTGGAACCCGCCGAAGGGCGAAAGAACCTGAAGGCCTACTGCCGCGAACTGACACAGCTTTACGGGGACTTGCAGCCACTCTGCGATTACCTGAAGTCCAAGGAGGCCGACGACAAGGCTAAGCAACTGCTCGCCGTTGCCGCGATCACCAACGGCAACCTGGACCTGGCCCGCCAGGCCCTGGGCAATCTGAGCGCCAAACCCGATCCGGATCTCTGGGTGTTGTCGGAATTGGCACGGGTGCAGGAGATGCAGGGCGACAGTACGCAGGCCCAGGTAACCCTCAAGCTCGCCGTGGGGAAGACCAAGGATCCCGGCATGCGTTTTGTCATGCTCGTGCGGACGGCGCAGTTGCTCTACGACGCAAAGCAGAAGGACGCCGCGCGCGCAGCGATCCGAGACATCCTCGCGAAATCGGACTTCAAGCAGCCCGAAGCCCGCAACTATTGCGCCCGCCTCGCCGGACTGCATGGCGATTATGAACTGGTGGCCGAACTCTTCACGCCCATTGGCGAGGGCCGACAACTGATGCGCGACCGGCTGTACTTCGGCCAGATCCTGATGCACCTGGAAAGACCGGCCAAGGCACGTGAGCAGTTCGACGCAGCACTGACGATATCCCTGCTGCAACGTGACCGCCGCTATATCCTCGACCGGATCGTCAGCGCCGCGCGTGAAGCTGACGAACTGCCCAAGCTGATGGACGAATGGCTCGCTGCCGATGAGATGCTGCCTGAACAGTTGGAGATTCTGGTGGGCGTGCTTGGTGGCGAACTTGACCGCGCGAAGGACGTCCTGGCCCTGCTGGAGCGTAGAGATTTACCCGTCAAAACGCAGACGCTGATCCAGTCACCCGTGTTCCAGGAACGGATGATCAAGGTGGCGATGGAGACGGGCAAGTCCGAACTGGCGCGACGGAAGTATCGCGACCTGATCGTTCGATACCCGAAGGATCTTTACTATCACAACGGCTATGCCCGGCTGTTGCTGATGGAGGGCGAACGCACCGAGGCCGAGGCCTTCTTCCGCAAGACCATCGCTGCGACGGAGACTGTCAGCGGGCTGATGGGGCTCGCCACGAGTGCCCGGAGCATGGCATTGGAGGCGGTGGCGATGGTAGCCGCCCGCAAGGCCGGCGAGATGGGCGAAATGGCACACGTTCAGGCGATGTTGTTCGAGGCCGAGCTGCATCGTCAGCGTGGTGAAGTGGACAAAACGCTGGAAGTCCTGCGGGCGCTGGAAAAGGAGATCGGCGATGATGCCGAGCTGATGGCGCCCCTTAGCGAGGCCTATGAACGTTACGGTTACAAGGGCGACGCCATCCGGCTGATCCAGAAGGCTTACGAACTGACCAAGAGTGAGAATCTGCTCGAAAGGCTGATTGCCCTCATGGAAGTGCAGCAACGGCACGATCAGCTTTATGTGCTGTGGCGGCAGCTCTGGGAAACCGCGGTTGAACCGATGGCGATCATCCAGGCCCAGGATCGGCTGCTGGACCTTGGATCGAAGAACGGTAAGCTGGCCGATATCGCCATCGAACTCGAAGAACGCCTGGACAAGGGCCAACTCTCCGACAAGGAACTGTCGATGCTGCTGGAAATCTACACCAGCGTCAACGATCCGGTGTCGGCAGCTGACATCCTGCTGGAACTGTCGACCCGGGGGGTGGTGATAAGATCGAAATCTATAGCCGCATGCTTCAAGTTTATATGGAGTGCGAACTCTTCGGTCGGTGCAACGCCGTGCTGCGCAAGTTGATCAAACTGGACCCGAAGAACCGCGACGATTACTTTCAGTCGCTGGCGCTGATCGCACTGGAGCGCAAGAACGACGGTGATGCTGTGGCCGTCCTGGAAGAACTCGCAGCCCGCTCCCCCGACGGTATGCTGCGCGACAGCTTCTCTGCCAGCGTCCTGAATATGATCGGCAAGCACGATCAGGCCGCCCGTATCTACCGCCGCGCCCTGGCGGGCAATCCCGACGAGGTCGAAGCCTGGCTGCTGTGGGGCAACTCGCTGGTATCCTCGGCCCGGAAATCGTCACCGCGGCGCGTTTCCAGCCGTTCCGCACCCCCTTCCTCGCATGCGAGCATGAAGCAGGCAATCGGCATGTTCAGCGTATTGATGGAGGAATCCGGCGACGATGACATGTTTACCATCGCCCTCGACGGGTTGCTCAATGTCCGCGCGCCGGCGCTCGTGCTGCGCCCCGCCCTGCGCCGCGTCAACGAGCGCATCGCGCTCAAACCGCACAAGATGTTCCTCTACCGCCTCGCCGCCGACCTGCACGAGGAACTGCGCCAAACAAACGAGATGCGGATGGTGCTGGAACAGGGCATTATCGTCGCCGAAGATGGGCGCAGCATCATCCTGCGCGAACTGATCGCCATGGCGAAGGCGGCCAACAACAAGGATGCGGTGATCCGCTATGGCCGATCACTGCTGAACACCGCCGAACACCTGCCCCCCAACGAATGTCTGGAATTGGGCACCATGCTGCTCGGTAAGGGCCACTTCTCCGAAGCGGACGGCGCCTTCCAGCGTGTCATCGCTGCCGGAGAGGCCATGGGCGTCACCCGCGACATCATCCTGCGCTACGAAAACGCCGGTCTCTACGGCAAGGCGAGCAAGCTTTTGCGCGAGTTGCTGATCGCCAGTCCTCTTGATGTGGAACTGCTCCTGCGCCTGGGCATCATCGAGGAGAAGAAGGCGAACTTTGCCGCTACCCGCAAGGCCTACCAGCAAGCTCTCGAGCTGATGACCGGCCGCCTGCCACGCTTGCTGCAGAAAGTCGCGAGCAACACTGGCGGGACTAGCGGCCACTACCGTCGGACGTATAATCTGGATGAGACCAAGCAGTACTTCGAACTCGCCGCCCAAGGGTTCATCAATTCGGCCCGCACGCCGGAAAGCCGTAAGCAGTTGCTCGACACCATCCGCAGCTGGGTTCAGGCTGAACTGAAGAACCTGGAAGCAAACAACGCATTCGGCAGAACCCACGACGAGAATCCGCGATTGTTGCAGCTCACCGCTCTGCAGCGTCGCCTGGGGCTCGCCTTCCATCGCCCCGAGTACTTCGATCCCATGGACGATAATCTGCTCAAACGCTATCCCGAAGACGGAGGATTGCTGTCCAGCCTGCAAGACCAGCGCCGCCAGTGGGGCATGCTTTGGAACGCCAACCAGTTCCAGGCCCGGAACACCAAGGGCAAAGACGATGCCCTGATCATCAGTCCCCACTTGAATGATCCTGACAAGTTGACGGAAATCTTCACAAAGCAGAAGATAGACCCCAGCCAGGCGCCGACGCTCCTGCCGGTCCTGGCGATGTGCGGACACGATGACCTGATTGATACCGTGCTCGCCAAGACCAAACTGAAAGGTGTGTCGCAGATGTCCGGCGATCCGCTGGCAGCTACCGCTCTGGCCGCCAACCGTCCGGCCCTGATTCGTGAAGTCCTCTTCAACACCCTCTCCCAAGTACCCAGCAACAGCTACATGCGGTCCACCTTCGCGCTGGCCATCCAGAACCATATCGCCGCTGCATGGCCGGTTCTGAGCAAAGAAGACCGGAATTCCGTCACCAAGCAGTACGGCTTGCTCGTCGAGGGACTCACGAGTTACAGGAAAAGGCCGGTGCAGGCTTTCCACCACTACCTCCTGTGCCAGGCAGGCCGCAGCCGGGAACTCGACCTGAAGGACGTCGCGGCGTACGTCAAGGGCGAGATCAACGGGCGAACTTCGGAATCCTACGCCATGGGGACCGTCATCTGCTGGTTCCTGGACAAGCCCGAGGCGGAGCGCCCCGAGGCCCTGAAACAACTGATGGCGCCCCACGATGCGAGATCTCGCAGCATCGCGTTGATGCAGTTTGCCATGCTGCTGGACGACAAGGATATCAGTGACGAACTCGAGAAGGTGTTCCGGGAACTCTTCAAGCCCACCAAATTCACAGCTTATACGGCGAGCTCCGTCTATCTCCTGTTCAGCGGATACCGGGACAACCGCCTGACAGACCATGTCAGGAAGGTCATGGCTGGCGGAGATTACGGTCTTGGCCAGCTTGCCTACAAAGGCGCAGTGAACCGAGTCGAATCACGGTTCAGTGCGGAGATCGCCAGTATAAGAGGAAAGGCGGAATCCGACATTCGTGCAGTGTCCGGCCTGTACAATGCCAACCTGCACCGGGCAGCCGACCTCCTCTCGCCCGAGCAACTGGACACGGTACTGAAGAAGTACATCGACTCCAGCAAACCCGTCGACATGCTGATCACGTTCCTGCTGCTGCGGTACGCCGGACGAGAGACCGAAGCGTTGACCGTGCTGCGTAAGATCAGCGCCCTGTCGCCGGATGACGTCCGGGCCGCACCCGTCCGGGCCGCAATGCCACGGCTCCTCGTCCGTTGCGGCTGGGATGCCCATGTTCCCCAGTTCTTCGCCGATGGTGCCGACGACCCCATCACTCGCGCAATGGTGCATTTTCAACTGCACGATTCGCTCGCACTGCTTCGCGGTAGCGCCGAGGACGCCCTCGCCGCCGGTGCTCGGCGAATGTACAGCGCGATGCTGATGAAAGATCCCGCGCAGTTTTTGCAATCCTCGCGGATATACTGGGCCGAAACCCGGCACCCGGGCCTTCTCAAAGATAGGAGGGCCAAATACCGGACGAGAACATGGCCAGACAGCATGGCCGGCGACCCGGGCGGGTTGCTTGGCATGAAGACCAATTCATCGGGCACCACCCTCAACGACCTCGGCGCCCTGAAAGGCAGCCAGGACGAACTGAGCTACTGGCTCAGCGCCATGCCTGTCAGTGGGCATTACTTCCAGGCGCCGGCCTGCGACGCCCTGGCGGCCAACGTTCGTCGACACGGACTCTCCAAGCGGCTCGGAAACGATATCGATACTGCGGCCAAACAGTCACTGCTCAACCGCGTGGACCTTCAGACCATCACCGCCATCGCTGCCCAATCGCCGGAACAATTACCCCAAAGTCTGGCTGATCAGATTGCCCTCATCATCCTCTTCAACCAGGGGGGCGACTCGCGGAAAATCGCTGCTCTGGGCAGGGCAAGCAAAGCCCTCGGTGTCAGTAGGTTCGCCCAATCCCTCAGCCGGTGGAGCGTGGCCCGGGACGTTCAGGCCAAGGGTTCCTCTCCATGGCTGTCCGAGTACCTCGCCTCCCTGCCCGAGAATGCACGCCCGGACGCCCTGAAGATGCTTCTGCCCCACATGGGGATCAATGAGATCCGCCGGGATTCCTGTGGCGACGAAGCCGTCCTCTTCACCGCGCTGCTCGACCTGGGCATGAAGGCCGAGGCCACGAAACTGTTGGAGGGCTACCTGTGGAGGCTGCGGCTGATCGATGCACGCTCGGCTTCCGGCCACAAGCTCCGCCCCTACTACCAGACGACGAAGGACGCCGGCGGCACGCTGCATGACGCCATGGCCGTTGCCCTCGCACGCCTGAACCGACCGAAAGACTACAAGCGCGTCCTGACGCGGCGGGTGCTGTTCAAGCCGCACAACCCACGTAGGCAAAACTCGAGCATGTCCATCCTGATGACACGGGGCTATATCACTTCCCGGAGCTATAGTTCGAACACCAGGCTCGCCATTGAAGATTACACTCGTGCCCTGCCCGAACTG
>JAUWQU010000637.1 GCA_030610965.1 Phycisphaerae bacterium | reverse complement strand
GGCGGGCGGCGGCGGTGCCGCCGGGGTGGCTCGATCACACACGCGCCGACGCAATCCACACCGGCGGCGGGGCCGCCGGAAGCCAAAGCGGCGTGGTGGCCGCCGCACTCCATATTCAGCCACGCCGTCTTGATCGCGTCGCTCAGTCGTCCCCGAATCGCAGCAACTGGAACAGGTTGCTGTAGTCGTCGGTGAAGACTATTGGTTTGTAGTCGTCCTCGGGCCATTCTACCGCGCCGGGCTGGTCCATCATCGCGTCAAGCAGTTCCTTGCTGGCTGTGACCAGGACCCAGCTTGACGAGTCGCACCGGCCGTATTCCTCGCCGTCGCTGTCGACAAGCATCGACAGCTTGCCCGCCTCGGCGGCCAGGCCGCGGACGAGGCCCTCGAGTTTGACGTAGCGGTTGGAGATGTGGAACGCCAGCACGCCGTCGGGCTTGAGGTGGTACAGGTAAGCCAACATGGCTTGGCTGGTCAGCAGGTGCAGGGGGATGGAATCTCCGCTGAAGGCGTCCAGGACGATCACGTCGTACTGCCCGGCCTCGCCCCGGTCTTTGGCCCGCTCCATGGACAGCCTCGCATCGCCCAGGACGACCTCCGTCTCGGCGAGCGTGTCCTTGCGGTAGGTGAAGTGGGCGTCTGACAGGCGGATGATGTCCGGGTTGATCTCGTAGAATCGGAGAAAATCGCCGCTCTTACCGTACGCGGCCACGACGCCGGCGCCGAGGCCTACCGCGCCGATCCGCAGGTTGTTCCCTGCCAGCCAGGACTCTCTCGACGGGGGCGCCTCATAGTCGTCCTCATCGTCGAAAAACTCTGAGTCTATGTCGTGGATCTGTAGGGCCGGCAGCGTCTCCGCGGTGAGCCCGCGCCGCCGCAGGGCCACGGTGGCGATGCCGATGCCGCTGGATGGGCCGTAGTAGCTGACTGGTACCATCCGGTAGTCATCGTCGGTGTACTGCGTGCCGTGCATGATCCGCCCATGCATCAGGTTCACCACTTCGCCGTCGGCCTCGAAGTCCGGCAGCACGTCGACGCTGAGGACGCCGTAGAAGTTGCGGCGGATTTCCACGGTATCCTCAAGTTCCTCGCGGGCCTGGCTCGCGAAGCAGAAAGCCAAGATCGTCAGCAGGCAAAGCACGTGCGAAGCCGCGCCGGCCCGCAGCCAGGTCGGCCCGACCCACCGCAGGAAGCGGAAGAACCGCCTGTCCAGCACGATTACGCCCAGCAGCAGCGCCCCGCACGCGATGAGTGAGCCCTGGTACTCCCAGAAGCCCAGCAGCAGCGCCGGGGCGACCAGTGTTACGAGCAGCCCGCCCATCGCCCCGCCGGCGGATATCAACAGGTAATAGCCCGTCAGGCGGCTGGGGGCTGGTTTGAGACGGGCAAGCTCGCCATGGCAGACCATGCAGCACGTGAAGAGCCCGGCCGAGTAAAGGAGAAGCTGCCTCAGGGCCGACATCTCCACGCCTTCGGCGATGGCATAATGGATGCCGACCAGCCCGGCCCCCATCAGCGGGATCCACAGCGGGCGGAAGTACCACCACTCGCGGTCGAAGCAGAGGATGAACGTCAGCAGGTAAAGGGCAAGCGGCAGAATCCAAAGGAACGGAACGACGGGCAGGTCCTGCGTCATCTGGTTGGTGGTCGCAAGCAGGATCATGCACGCGCAGGCCGGTAGAAGCAGCGTGAGGACGGCGCGGACAAGGCTCGATCGGATCGGCGGGCCCGGCTCGACGCGGGCGGCAAGGTACGGCGGCAGAAGCCTGGCCGGTTGGGCAGGGGGCAAGGGGGCCTGGATCGCCTCGGCTGGGACGGGCGCCGGCGGCTCGACCTGAGGAGCATCGGCCGCGGCCTTGCCCGTCCGATAGCTTCGCCACACGCAGAACCCGCATGAGGCCGCGAACAGCACGAACAGCGCGGACCACGAGTACTCCTGCCAACGAAGCGACAGCCCCGGCTCGAGCAGGAACGGATAGCTCAGCAGTGCCAGCAGCGACCCGGCGTTGGACAGGGCGAACAGGCGGTAGGGCGATGCCTTTGGGAACTCCCGGCTGAACCACGCCTGGAGCAGCGGCCCGTTCGCCGCGAGGACCAGGTACGGCCCGCCGATGGTGACCGCCAGCAGGGCGAGTATTCGCCAGACTTCGGACTGCCCCGCGACGGGTTTCCACGCCTCGGCCGGGATTGCCGGCAGCAGCGCCAGGCACACCACCAGCAGCAGCCCGTGCAAAATGGCCTGCCTTCTGGGCGACAGCAGGCGGATGCTCGCGTGGGCGTAGGCGTACCCGGCCAGCAGCGCCACCTGGAAGAATACCATGCACGTGGTCCACACCGCCGGGGTCCCGCCGAACCACGGCAGGATGTGCTTGGCGATAATCGGCTGGACCTGGAACAGCAACAGGGCGCCGAGGAAGATTGGGAAGGCGTAGAGCCACATGGCTTTGTCGGTCCTCCGGAACCCCCGGGGTCCCGTCACGTGCCGGTTTCCGGTCAGGGCGAGCGACGCCCTCGGCCTGCCGGAACGAGCACTTTACCGAAGCGGCCACACGCTTGGCAAGGGGTTGCCCGGGTGCGGCCGGTTTTGGGCTTGAGCCGCGGGGCCGCAGCGATGAGAATCAGTCGCGAAGCTTTGGCTTGGCGAATGATTCTCGACCGACGACCTGGCCCGAACCTTGGAGCACCCATCATGTCACATCTGGTGAATTGGAACGTGGCGTTTCTCATGGCGGGCCTGGTTTGCCTTGCCGGCGCGGTTGCGGCCTCGGCGGCGGAGCCTACGTGGAAGTCGCTGCGGCACGACCCGCCTGAATGGCTGCTGGATGCCAAGCTGGGCATCTACACCCACTGGGGCGCATACAGCGTGCCCGCATACTTCGGGGAGTGGTATCCCAAGCGGATGCACGAGCCGGGTAGCGCCGCCTACCGCCACCACCTCGAAAAGTACGGCGGCCCGAAGAAGTTCCCGTATCACAAGTTCGTGGATATGTTCAAGGCCGCCAAGTACGACCCCGCCGAGTGGGCCAAGCTCATGAAGGCCACCGGGGCCAGGTACGCCGGCATGGCCGTGGTGCATCACGACGGCTTCCTGCTTTGGGACAGCAAAGTCAATCGCTGGAACGCAAAGAACATGGGCCCCAAGCGCGACTGCTACGGCCAGTACGTCGAGGCCCTGCGCGCCGAGGGGCTCAAGACGATCGCGACGTTCCATCACATCCGCACGTTTAACTGGTACCTGCCGGGCACGGGCGGATTCGGCGAG
>JAUWQU010000579.1 GCA_030610965.1 Phycisphaerae bacterium | reverse complement strand
CAACGGCAAGCGGTACATCCACTACATGGGCCACATCCGCATGATGGGCGCGGTCCAGCCGTTCCTGTCCGGGGCGATCTCCAAGACGGTCAACATGCCGAAGGAATCGACCACCGAGGACATCCGCAAGGTATACGTCGAGGGCTGGAAGCTCGGGCTAAAGGCGGTTGCGATCTACCGCGACGGCTCCAAGCGCATCCAGCCGCTCAACACCAGCAATGACGAGAAGCTCGCCGCCAGCCCGGCCAAGTCGAAGGATGGGCAATCCGCCTGCGGCGGACTGATTGACGAGGCGATGCTTGAGGCCGCCCGGCGCCAGCCACACCGCGAGCGGCTTCCCGCGACTCGCCCCTCGATCACGCACAAGTTCAGCGTCGGCGGGCACGAGGGTTACCTGACGGTCGGCCAGTATGAGGACGGGCGGGCCGGCGAATTGTTCATAACGATGGCCAAAGAAGGCTCGACGGTCGGCGGAATGATGGACGCCTTCGCCACGTCGATCAGCCTTTGCCTCCAGTTCGGCGTGCCGCTCGACGACCTGGTCAAGAAGTTCACTCACCAGCGTTTCGAGCCGAGCGGCATGACCAGCAACCGTGACATCCCCTTCGCCAAGAGTGTGGTGGATTATATTTTCCGTTGGCTCGGCTTGACGTTCATCGAGGAGTACCGCAAGAGGAATCTGCCCAACCGCGGGCAATCCAACGCACCGGATTCCGCTCTCCCGGCGCGTCTGAGAAAGTCAACATCCGAGGTCAGGGAGGACACCGCCTCGGGTGTCGGCAGCGCCACACAGACCTCTGACAAGGACGTTAAGAGGTCTGCAGGCGCATCTTCAGGCCTGTATGTTACGACTTCGAAGGAAGATCGCGTGCTTGCCGGCGCGAGCAGCAAGGCTATTACTATACCGGCGGCGGGCGAGTTGTTGTCGCGGCGAATGGCGCCGCAGGTCGAACGGGTCGACCAGCAGTTCTCGCACTACCAGGAAGACGCCCCCGCATGCGATGTGTGCGGGTCTATCACGGTGCGGAATGGCAACTGCTACAAATGTTATAACTGCGGTTCCTCCCTGGGTTGTAGCTGAGGAGCCGCGCCTGACGGGCACCGGTGAAACGCCACGGCTGGATTCCCAGACGCCGGCGCCCGCACAATGCGAGAGTTCACGGATGAGCCTTCGCCGAAGCGCTGGGGAATTGCCGGGCAGCCTGGCCACCCGCCGGCCTGGCCACCCGAACAGCCCCGGAGATGTCGGACTCACCCGGTGTCGCCAAGCGGGCATGAGCCCGCACGAGCCCGGGAGTGTCCAGGGATGGATCAACGGATTGGCTGACGCGAGGCGGCGGCAAGGGCGACGCCCGCCGCCTCGCACGCTTCGCTCGATTTTTCACCGGCCCGAATTTCTCGCAAAACTATTAAAGAAGATTGAACGCCCGCTCCGAAGTGTTATGCTGGTGCAACGTAGTGGGACGTTTTGCGTTGCTCGTTCGAATTCCGTAAAGAAAAGTTGTCCGCTGCACCCGTACATGGTGTAGGTCTCCCTCCACCTACATCGAGGGTTGCGGCTATTTTGGCGATGCCAAGGTCTCCCTCCGCCTGGGCATCGCCTTTTTTTTGTCATGCCATCGACCCAGGCCTCAACCGCCCGGATTCGGGACTTGACTTCCGCAGGGCCGGCAGCGCACAATGTGTTGAAGTTGTCGGCACTTGCCAACGCCTGGCATCAACCGGCAGCACCCAAGCGCCCCTAGCTCAATTGGATAGAGCATCGGTCTACGGAACTGGGGAGTGTCACATCGTAAAGTTCTAAAAACAAAGCACTTGTAACTTAGCATCCTGATTAGTCCCGAAAATACCCCTTTTTGGTATCAAATTCCCGTCCTCAGCTGGTAAAATACCTCCGCAAACAGCAGCCGGCTCCGGCGGGCATCCGGTTTCGTTACGTCTCCGTCCCGATTCTCGGAGCGACCTCGTTCATCGTGTAGTGCATGGATTCCCCAACATCTTCTGCCACGTGAACGCCTGGCCAAGGCGACGACCAACGGGGAACGTGACCAACCTCGGCGGTCGTGGCGGCGTCTGGCGGCAGGATGATCTCCTTCCGCCCACTGCGGGCTCTCGCCTTCTTTCAGCCACGATCTATCCTCAAAAATACGAGGATAGCCCTCTGGCCATGAACCGCCGGGACCTCCGTGCGGGTTTTCCCTTCGCTGATGCTGCGGGTACGATTAGCTCAGCGAGTGCGTCGATCTGCTCTGCAGGACGAGCGGGCATGTTCGTGATGGGTCCCGGCGATATTGCAACCATCCCCACATGGGAGCCAACTGGACGCATCTGAAGAAAGGAGACCTTGTGAAAGATCGCGCAAACCTCGTTCTGTTGTTGTTCCTGTTCACGGCCTGTGGGCCCAGTGAAGAGCAGAAGAATCAAGTGGCCGTGGACGTTTACGAGGCCAATGCGGCCAAGATCAAGGCCAAACGAGATGCGATGCAGGCAGCCTTTGCGCGGGTCGAGAGGCTGACGGCAGAGGAGCAGGTTCGCCCCTTCGACCTCAGGCAGAAACCGCCAGTGGACATCACGACCTACCCCGAGAACGCCTGGATCGCCATGGAGGCCGAGGACCTCGATGCGCGCTTCATCGCTGTAGAGAAGCTGCGGACGGGATTCGAGATCCACGGCAATGACTCCTTGGAGGATGTCGAGCGAAATGCGGGACTTGCGATCAAAGGCTTGGATCGACTTCGGTATCTGGGCGTGATCAGGATCCTGGAATTGCAGGAGCCCCGATTCACGGGAAGCAACGAGCACAAGATCACCGGGATCACGATGGGCTTCGTTCCTGGAACCGCAAAGGCCAGGGTCTTCGTCTTCGACCTCTCCGACGGCGAGTATCTGGGCTCCACCGCGATCGAGGCTCGGAACTCACCCAACGTGAAGATGCGTCCGACGGAGTTCGACGACCAGATCAAGTTCGAGCTGCGTCAGAAGATCAAAGAGGCCGCCGTGACAGAACTCCAGTTCTGGGACGAGATCCACCGCAAGTAAACCCTCCGCCCCCCGGCAGAGCCGCCCGCCGGCCCGAGGGGTCTACGCAGAATCACGCCCCTGCCAGCGTGGCGATGGCTTGGCGGATGTGGTGCGGCAGGGCTGACCAGTTGCCGGCCAGGGAGGCGAGTTCGGAAGGGATGGTAGGATCGTTTGCGGGTTTGGCGGGTGTTGCGGGAGCGGCGTTCGTGACCTTCGGAGAAAACGCGGCATGGCTTGGCAGGGCCGGCAGGTTCTCCACGCCGCTGGCGAGGTCGCCCATGTCGACGTGCATGTAGACGTTCATCGTCAGGTCGATAGTGCTGTGGCGGGCCAAGGCCTGGGCATTGCGGGGTTTCTGGCTCGCCGGCGACCAGCCGCACTCCAGCTTGCGGCTTGCGGGCGGAGCGAAAATGTAAACAATTGTTTACATTTTAGGTTCTTCTCCCAATCAGTTGCCACAGAATGATGCTGAATAAAGACAAGACATCGGCACCCAAACCTTGTATTCGTAGGTTGTTCCAGAACTTACGAAACAAGGAGAATGCCGATGTCGTCGTTGAG
>JAUWQU010000209.1 GCA_030610965.1 Phycisphaerae bacterium | reverse complement strand
AGGTCCGCACAGGACATCGCGCGCATGACATGATCCTCGCGAGCCGCCCTCCCAAGGAATTCCCGTGAGTGTTCCGAACGCATCACCGACACAAGGAATTCCCCTGAGCGTTCCGAACGCATCACCGACCCGAAGCCCAGGGATAGCAATCCCTGGGGCTCGACCTGCGAGAACAGTGGGCCTTGAACCGATTTGGGCTATTGACTGTCTGCGCCCGTTGTGGATAACCTCTCATGCACCATGCGAACAAACGGGGTTCAAATCCCGGGAACCTGCCGGCGCCGGGCGAGCTTGCCGCTCAGCACGGCCATCCGTGTTCCTGGAAGCTTGCGGGCTGTCGGTATGTTGGCCCTGGCCGTTGCGGCGTTGGCCCTGCCTGGCTGCGCCACGCAGGATGCGACCACGCTGATCGGCCCGTGCCGGGGCGAGCGGTTCCAGGAATGCCCCGTCGACCTTGACGGATACAAGCCCGTCCAGCAGCGACTGGGCCCGCAGGATGCGGATTTGGCGGTGGCGCTGGCGATTTCCGGCGGCGGACACCGCGCGGGCAACTTCTCCGTAGGAGTGCTGCTTGGGTTGGAGCAACTCAAACGCCCCGGCGGCGCCGGCGGCGATAACGCCAACGCGGCTGACGCCAACGTGCCCCAGGCCCGCGCCGCCAACGCACTTGTCGAGGTGGACTATCTATCGACGGTTTCCGGCGGCGGGCTATGCGCGGCCGGGTACATCTCCAGCCTGCATGACTACCAACTGTTCAGCGGCGCGCCTGGTGGCTACTCCTTGGCTGAGGCGCTGGCCGGCGGCGGCAAGACGCCGCTTGCCCGGCAGCTCACGGATCCGGACCTGCGGGAGAACCTTCAGTACAATTACGTCGACGACATCATCCGCGGCGCGCTGACGATCCTGATGGCGGGCTCGTTCCATCGCGGCGATTTCCTGGAGAACTCATTCGACGACCGCATCCTGGGCCGGCTGTGGCGGGCCCGGAAACTAAAGTTGCCCGGTTCGCCCCAGGCCGGGCTCGCGCGGGACGCCAGCCTGCGGCTCTCGGACGTGTTCGTTCCGCGCGATGATGTCGACCGCCCCGTTCGCCTGCCATACTGGGCCGCCAACGCCACCGCCTACGAGAACGCGGCCATCTTCCCGTTCACGCCGGAGCACCTGCTGCTGTATGACATCCGCGGCTACACGCATCGGCTGGCCAGGGTCCGCCGCGACACCGTAGGCCGGGCCCGAGCGGGCGGTGCCGACGCCAACATTCCCGTCCGGAAGAAGGCCTTCGCCTACGAGGTGCCGCTGGCGATCGGTCTGACCGCCAGCGGGACGTTTCCCGTGCTCATCCCAGCATGCACGCTGCAAAGCGGCATGGACCCCGCCAACCCGTATCTGCACCTCGTCGATGGTGGCCTGGCCGACGTGTTCGGGGCAATGACCGCCATCCGAATGCTGAGGCAGGACACCGCGACGCGGAAGGTGCTCATCGTTATCGACGCCTTCAACGGGCCGCTGACGCCGTACTCGAAGTACGACACCGCCCCGGCCGCGCTGGCCACGGCATTTCGCATGGCTACCGCATTCCTCGACGCCTGGCGGACCCGATACCGAGAGGTGATCCGCGGCCTGTGCTCGTCGCGAAACCCGCCGACGGACATCCGCGTGATCTTCCTGAGCTTCGACGACCTGCTGGACTGCCAGGACCTCAAGCCGCTCGAGCGCTTCGGCTTTGGCCCGGAGGACCTCGCTGCCCTCCGCCGCCGGGGCCTGGGGCGCTCCACCAAAGAGACGCCCTTCGCTCTCGCTCGCGGCGTGTGGACCTGGTACAACCTCTCCGGGCCAGAACAGAAGCTCCTCTTCGCCGTCGGCCGATACCTCGTCGATAAGAAGAAAGACGAGATCACCGAGGCCATGGGCTGGCCCGAAACACCCGCGCCTCTTAACCTATCTACCTTGCCGGAAGAGGGTGGCCCTTTAGGGCCGGGTGAGGGTGGCCGATGACGGCGCGGAATCATAGCAAGACCGGCGAGCACTGCCCGCGATGGTGTCTTTGAGCCCCCGTGGGGCGGCACGTGCAAGCCCGCGGCGCGAGCCGTGGGAAAGCCCGTCGGAGGCGGCCTTGTTGCGGGCGGGGGTATTGGCGTATATCCTGAGGCCATGCGTTTCTCGGAAAAGCTTGTGATTTTGGTGTTCCTGGGCTTGCTGGTGGTGCTGTATCTGGCGGCCGGGGGGATGCTCGTGCATGCGGCGTGGGGTTGGCTTGCGGGGTGGCGGGGGCAAGCGTGGGCCACGGCACATCCGTGGTATGTCTGGCTGCGGCGGGCGGTGCTGGCCGTGGCGGCTGTGGGGGTGTTGTGCATGGCGTACGGGTACTTCATCGAGCCGCGATGGGTGCTGGTTACGCGGGTTCGGGTCGTCAGCGGCCGGCTCCGCGGGGCGAGCCGTCCCGTGCGGATCGTTCAGGTCAGCGATTTTCACTGCGAGGCCTCCGCCGGCCTTGAGGAAGAGGTTCCCGACATCGTCGCGGGCCTGGCGCCCGACGTGATCGTCTATACGGGGGACTCATTGAATGATCGCGAGGGCCTTGGCCGGTTTCGCCGGTGCATGACCCGCCTGGCTGAGATCGCCCCGACGCTGGCGGTGCGAGGCAACTGGGACGTGGACGGGTTCGGCGGCCTGGACTTCTTCGGCGGCACCGGGGTGCGGGAACTGTCCGGCGAGGCCGTCAAGATAACTGCCGCCGGGGCCGACGTGTGGTTCGTCGGCTCGCCGGCTTACGACAAGCCAAAGTTAGCCGCCGCCCTGGCTGCGTCGCCCGAAGGGGCATGCAAGGTGCTGCTGTATCACCTCCCCGACCCGATCCTTGAGGTCGCAGCCCGCGGCGACGTGGACCTTCAGCTTTCCGGCCACACGCACGGCGGGCAGGTAGCCCTGCCGTTTTACGGGGCGCTGGTGACGGTGTCTCGCCACGGCAAGCGGTTCGAGCGCGGCTTGTACCAGGTCGGTTCGACGCACCTGTACGTGAATCGCGGCCTCGGCATGGAAGGCGGCCCGGCCCCGCGAGTGCGCTTCCTGGCCCGCCCGGAAATAACGCTGATCGAACTTGCCCCCGCACCGCCGGCCGATTCCGCCCCGGAGGCGGGGCAGTAGGGGCCCAGCCCTTGTGCAGGCCAACTCGTTTTGGTCGTTTGACGTGGCCAACGGTTCCCGAGCCGCCGAACTGAAGAACATTGACGAGTTCGACCGATTATGGCAAGCCATAGTCAGCACATGCGATGCTATGGGTATCAACCACGGGGCCGCCGGCGTCCTTGGCGGCGTTGCGGAACTTCGGGCGGTGTTTCAGGACAAGGGCAACTTTCTTTGGGATGGCCGTAGCATACGCCGGGCGGCGGCTGTGCGGTTCGCGAGCGCGGTCGATGCGCTCGATCGAAGCCGGCGCACGGTTGGTGCGAGCATTTCCGAAGCTTTGGGTCGATAGCTTGGCGCGGCAGGCGGAGGCTGCCTAGGCGTCGAAATCCAGGCAAGCTTCACGTATTCTTATCGTTCATTGTATTGAGTTGTTGGCACGCCCCCGACGGATGCGGGTGGGTTGTTCGCGCCGTTGGCGGCGGGCTGTGGCTTCCATAAGGAGCACGTGAGATGAGGATTATCCGACCCCGAATGATTCTTGCGGCGATCTGCACGTTGGCGGTTCTGCCATTTGCCATCGCGGCCGATCCTGCCCTCCCGACCGGCGGGCTGCTGGTTCACGTCAATTGCGGCACTGGCGAGCGGACGCTGCAACTTGGCGGCGGCGGTACGTTCCTGGTCCACGGTCTGGCCAAGGACGCGAAAAAGGCCCAGCAGGCGCAGCGTCTGTTCCGTCGGACAGGTTCCTACGGGCAGATATCGGCCGAGCACTGGGCCGGGACGCACCTGCCGTACGCCGACAACCTGGTGAACCTGCTGGTAGTTGACGCCGCGGACGCAGTCCTGCGGGCGGATATCATGCGCGTGCTGGTTCCCGGCGGCGTCGCGAGGATCGGGCGAGAGCTGGTCCAGAAGCCCTGGCCGAAGGAGCTGGACGGCTGGACGCACCTGCGACACGGGCCGGACGGCAACCCGGTCTCGAACGACACGGCCCTGAGCCTGCCGCGCCGCATCCACTGGATCGCCAAGGCCTCGCGCGACCACATGCCTATGCTCAGCGCCAACGGGCGGAACTTCTACGGCCACGTCACCGCGCGCGACGCCTTCAACGGGCTGCCCATGTGGCGGACGCGGGGCTTTGCGTGCCAGGTGGCGACGGACAAGCTGCTCTACGGCGTTTCCGGCAGCAACGTCGTCTCCATCGACGCCGCTAGCGGCAAGCCCGTCGGCCGGTTCGGCCCGGCCGAGCGGAACACGCGGATACTGCTCATCGACGACGTCCTGATCGTCGCGACCGGCAGCGAGGTCCGGGCGCAGTCGGTGGCTCGCGGCGGGCCGCGTTGGTCCGTCAAGGCGGATAACCCCAAACATGCCGTCGCCGGCGACAAGAAGGTGTTCTTCGTCGACGGCAACCCGCGCCGCGGCGGGGCATGTGCGGCCGTGTGCGTCGAACTGGCAACCGGCAAGCAGATATGGCGGAGCGAGCAATACCCCTGGCTGGCCAAGGCGAGCGGATGCTCGTACGGCGCCGGCGCGCTGGCGTACGAGACTTCGTCCTTCAACGACGACGCTCCCGGCAACGCCGTTCACGTAATGACGGCCGGTGTGGGCAAGTACCTCTGGAGCTACAGTTTCAAGCCCGGCATGACGCATAACAAGCAGGCCAGGGCTTTCTTCCTGGGCAGCCAGTTGTGGGTGCAGGCCAACGGGTTCACGCAGCTCGACCTTCGCACCGGCCGGGAGGTACGGAAGATACCCGGCGGCGGCGGCCACTGCTATTCGCCGATGGCGACGGTGCGTTTCCTGGTCGCCGGCGAGTTGAACTTCAGCGAGGTCGCCACTGGCAAGCACGAGCGCAACGCGATAACCAAGGGCGAGTGCGGCTGGAACAGCCAGTTTCCCGGCTGGATCCCCGCGCACGGCATGCTGAACACGTACACGGGCTGCCGGAGCCACTGCATCTGCTACCCGATGGTCGAGGGCTGCATGGGCCTTGCCCCCGCGGGCGGCTCGCGCGGGCCGACGTCCGGAGCAAACAGCTTCGTCCAGGGCCCGGCCTGGCCTGCTCGGCAGAAGCCGACGCCGAAGGATCAGGCCGCGGCCGAATGGCCCGCATACCGGCGCGACCCGTGGCGCAGCGGCTCCACCGGCGAGGCCGTTACGGGCAAGCTCCGCAAGCTATGGGCCACTCGCACGGGCTCTGCCACCAAGGCCGCCCTGGTCGACGAGTGGCAGGGCAATCCGTTCGTCACCGGGCCGGTGACGGCGCCGGTAGTCGCCGGCGGGATCGTGCTGGCGGCGCTGCCGGACGCGCACGAGGTAATCGCGCTGGACGCAGGGACGGGCAAGGTGCGATGGAGTTTCGTCGCCAATGGGCGAGTTGACACCCCGCCGACCGTGTACAACGGACTGTGCCTGTTCGGCACGCGGGCCGGGTGGGTCTACTGCCTCAACCTCGCCGACGGGGCGATGATCTGGCGGCGCGCCGTCGGCCTGGAAGACCGGCGGATCGTCGCATGGGGGCAATTGGAGTCGCCCTGGCCTGCCGTCGGCAGCGTGCTGGTGCATAAGGGCACGGCGTTCGTCGTCGCCGGGCGGTCGGCACTTGCCGACGGCGGGATCCAGGTATGCGCCCTTCGGCCGAGTTCCGGCGCCGTCGTCTGGCGGTCGGCCGTCACGGAATACGGCATCAGCCGCTGGTACGGGCGCGTGGGCTACGACTACGACCCTGTGGACATACCCGTAATGGACGGACCGGACGTTCTGGCCGTCTCGCGGGCCCGCGTCGCCGGCTCGCGCGTGGTGGTCAACCGCGAGAAAGGGTCCTTCTATCGCAACGCCGCCGGCGCGTACGTGCCGATGGGCGTGTGGGCGTACGGCACGGCCATCAACCGCAGCGCTCAGAAGCGGCCCCTGTGGGTCTTCGACGACCATACCCTCTACGGCCCGCCGCCTCACAAGGGCGCCACTCGCAGCCAGGGCGGCAACAAGGATTCCGGCCTGGTCGCCTACGCCCTGAAAACCACTCCGCCCAAGACCGGCGGCAGGGAATGGGGGCCCTACGACGAGTTGGAAAAGCTCGATAAGAAGTGGTCCGCGAGCATCGGAAAGATCGTCGCGATGGCCCGCGCCGGCGACAGGCTCTTCGCTGCCGACAGCGGCGGCAAGCTGCACGTCTTCACGGCCGCCGACGGCAAGAAGATCGGCGAGTTGGCCATCGGCGGTCAACCGATCTGGGACGGCCTGGCCGCAGCCTACGGCCGACTGTACGTGTCCCTGGCCGAAGGGGGCATAACCTGCATCGGCGATGCATCGACCACCGCCAAAGTACCCGCCCCGCCGACGGCGGGCAAACGATGAGACAAGAAAGCAAACAAGGGGGACAGGCTACTTTTTCGCCCATCAGGACGCCGATGTCGCTGACAAGTGAGAGTGAAAAAGTAGCCTGTCCCAATCCTGTTCGGCACTCAGATTGTATGCGTCCCTAACTGTGAGGTATTCCCACCCAGGGATTGCTATCCCTGGGCTTCAGGTCGATCTTGTTTGCGATGGAAGACTGCTCGCAGTCCCCAATGTTTCTGGAACACCCCGGAGTCTCAGTATGCGGGAACAATCCTCCTACATCCCAAGACTTGCGATTGCGAAAGAGCCCCGAAGCCCAGGGATAGCAATCCCTGGGAAGGAGCCCGCC
>JAUWQU010000586.1 GCA_030610965.1 Phycisphaerae bacterium | reverse complement strand
TCGGGCCAGCCGCGCTCGGTGAGTATCTCGCGAGCCTTGCTGCAATGCTCCTCGGGATACCGCTCGAAGTCCACGTCGTGGATAAGCCCTATCACGCCCCACTCGTCCGGATCGCCCCCCAGCTTACCGGCCACGTGACGCATGACCGCCTCGACGGCCAGGCCGTGGCGGATCAGCGCCTCGTTCTGATTGAACTCCCGCAGCAGCGCCAGGGCCTCGTCTCGCGTGGGCGTATCGCTCGTCATGTCATTCTCCCGAACAGGGGCAACCGGACTAATTGGCGGAGCCAGAATATAAGACTTGGCGGCACCCAAGGGAAGTGACTAAGGTTAAAGCAGGGATGAACCAAGGCAACAAATGGCCAATACGGAGAAGGTGATGACAACGAGTCTTCGGCATATGAGCGTTGAGATGATTGTTGGCCTGGCGATGGTCGCACTTGCCCTGACTTCAACGGCCGTGCGGGCTTTCGGAGCGGATCAGCCGGCACTGCTGCCGAGGCCGGCCAAAGTGGCCATGGGCACCGGGCAGTTCACGATTACGCCGGCGACGAAGGTGCTCTATGCCAAGGGCGACGCCCGCCTGGCCGACGCGGCTACGTACCTGGCCGGGCGACTTTCGCAGGCGTTTGACAAAAAGGTCGTCGCCGAGGCTACCGGCGCGGCCGAACCGCCGGCCGGGGGCATACTCATGACCACCGCCGGGGCCGACGCCGCGCTTGGCGACGAGGGCTACTGCCTTACCGTCACGGACACGGGCGTCGTCATACGCGCGCCGAAGGCGGCGGGCGCCTTCTACGGCGGGATCACGCTGCTCCAACTCGCCCCGGCCGAGGCGTTCCGCGGGCTGGCGATGGTCGAGGGCAAGCTCGGGGGCAAGCCGACCAAGTCGCCGCCCCGGCCCTGCGACGAGCCGAACATCTCGCCGGCCAAGCCGGTCGACTCCCTGGCCGTGCCGTGCGCGACCGTAACGGACAAGCCGCGGTTCGCGTGGCGCGGCCTGCTTATCGACCCGGCCAGGCACTTCTGGACCATCGACGAACTCAAGCAGTACGCCGATTACATGGCGCTGCACAAGCTCAACTCGCTCCAGATCCACTTTACCGACCACCAGAACTGGTGCGTCGAGGTCATGAAGTACCCCAACCTCACCCCCGACAAGGCTCGCGTCGCCGCCCAGCCCGAGCTGCTCGCCAACCAGACATACCACAAGCCGGCGCGACGTTACTACACGCGGGAGCAGCTCAAGTCGCTGGTCGCGTACGCCGCCAAGCGATTCGTCAACATCGTGCCCGAGTTCGAAATGCCAGGCCACAGCGGGGCGTTCCTGCGCGGCTGTCCGGAATGCGGCTGCACGGTTAACGGCAAGCAGGTGGGCGGCGGCGAGGTCTGTCCCGGCAACGAAAAGACATACCAGGTGCTGCAGGCCATGCTCGACGAGATGCTGGAGGTATTCCCCAGCCAGTACATCCACATCGGCGCCGACGAGTGCGGCAAGAGGAACTGGGGCAAGTGCTCCGAATGCCAGAAACGCATGAAAGCCGAGGCCCTCAAGAGCGTGACCGAGTTGCACGGCTACTTCGTGGGGCGGATGTCGGAGTATCTTCAGAAGAAGGGACGGACGCTGGTCGGCTGGGACGAGATCCTCGAAAGCGGGGCCAAGAAGGGCGCGATCGGGATGTACTGGCGGTCCGGCCGGGCCGACAAACTCATCAAGAACGCATCGACCAACGGCCAGTACCTGGTGATGACCCCGACGGCGCACTGCTACTTCGATTACGTCCAATCGCCCGAGAAGAAGTCCGAGCCGCAGGGCTTCGGCGGCTCCGTCATAACGCTGAAGCGGACCTACGAACTGGACCCGCTGCCCGACTACATCGAGCAGGCCAATCCCAAGGTGGTCCTCGGCGCCCAGGCCAACCTGTGGGGCGAGCGGATGAAGAGCTTCCCCCACGTGCTCTACATGACCTACCCGCGAGCGTGCGCCCTTTGCGAAATTGCCTGGTCCACGGATGAGGGGCGCGACTACGCGGAGTTCCTCAAGCGGCTGCGATCGCACCTCAAGCGCCTCGACGCGGCCGGCATCAACTACCGCGAGCCGACGGACATCGACAAGCCGAAGTAGTGAGCCAAACCGGCCGCGCCGCCGCGGACAGCAACAGGAGCCGAGCACCTGCCATGAACCGCATCGCAAGAGCCCTGGGCGACGGTGATGAGAAGCTCACATCCAAGCAGCGTGTCCGCGCGGCCCTGGCCAATGGGGTCCCCGATCGCGTCCCGATCAACTACGGCGCGAACCCCGGCATAGACGGCCGGCTCAAGGAGCACTTCGGCCTGGCACCCGACGACTCGGAGGGGTTGCGACAGGTCCTGGGCGTCGACTTCCGCGGCGTCGGCGCGCCGTACAAGGGCTCACGGCTGCACGCCGAGGCGCCGGACCGCCGCGTGGACGCCCTGTGGGGTGTGCGCACGCGATACATCGCCCACGATTCGGGCGGATACTGGGATTACTGCGAGTTCCCGCTAAGGAACGCCGATGAGGCCACCGTCGCCGCCTGGCCCATGCCGTCGCCTGACGACTTCGACTACTCCGGCGTCGCCGCCGCCTGCCGAGCCAAGGCGCCTTACGCCGTCCACGTCGGCAACCCGGGCCTCGGCTGCGTGATGAACACCGCCGGCTTTCTCCGCGCCATGGACCAGATGTTCATCGATCTGATAACCGACGACCCGGCCGGCCTCCTGCTGATCAAGCGCAGGATGGACATCGAGTTCGAAATCGCCAGCCGCGTGCTCGACGCCTCCGAGGGCGGGGTGGACTTCATGTGGATCGGTGAGGACCTCGGCACGCAGCACAGCCCGATCATCAGCATGGACCTGTTCCGCAAGCACATCAAGCCCTATCACCAGCGCCTGATCGACCTGGCCGACTCGCACGGCATCCCGGTGATGATCCACACGTGCGGGTCGAGCAGTTGGGCGTATGAGGAATACATCGCAATGGGCATGTCCGCCGTGGACACGCTCCAACCGGAAGCGACGGACATGTCGCCGGCGTACCTCAAACGCACCTTCGGCGGGCGGCTTGCCTTTCACGGCTGCATCTCCACAGCCGGGCCGGTCGCAGACGGCACGGTGGAAGAAACCGTCGCCAACTGCCGCGAGACGCTCGACATCATGATGCCCGGCGGAGGCTACTGCTTCGCCCCAACCCACGAACTTCAGGACAACTCGCCGACCGAGAACGTAGTGGCAATGTACGAAGCCGCCCACCGCTTCGGGCGCTACGATTGAGAGGGAAGAAAGGGGGGACACGATCAATCCTGTTCGGCACCCGGATTGCTTGGACGAGGTGCGGCGGGCTCCTTCCCAGGGATTGCTATCCCTGGGCTTCAGGTCGATCTTGTTTGCGACGGAAGACTGCTCGCAGTCCCCAATGTTTCTGGAACACCCCGGAGTCTCAGTATGCGGGAACAATCCTCCTACATCCCAAGACTTGCGATTGCGAAAGAGCCCCGAAGCCCAGGGATAGCAATCCCTGGGAAGGAGCCCGCC
>JAUWQU010000650.1 GCA_030610965.1 Phycisphaerae bacterium | reverse complement strand
CGTCGGCTTGGCCAGCGGCTACATGTACTTCGGCAACACCGACTGGTACAACACGGGAGCCAGTACGCTCATGCGGTCACAGGGCGCGGACGGGTCGTGGGGGGACGTGGTGCACCCCTCCTCCGCGCTGCTGGTCCTGGTCCGCGGGCGGCACGCGATCCTCTTCAACAAGCTCGAGTTCGACGGCGACTGGAACAACCGCCCGCGCGACCTGGCCCAGTTGACGCGGTGGATCGGCAAGAAGTTCGAGGAAAGCACGATCAACTGGCAGATCATCAACATGAAGGTTCCGCCGGAGGACTGGCTCGACGCGCCGATCCTCTACCTCTCCGCGTCGACCGCGCCGAAGTTCACCGACAAGCAGATAGCCGCCATTGCCAGGTACGTCAACATGGGCGGCACGATCATGAGCTGCACCGAGTGCGAAGGCAGGGGCTTCAGCAACGGCATCCGGGCCGTCTACGCCAAGATGTTCCCCAAGTACAAGCTCCAACCGGTGCCGAGAGACCACCAGTTCTTCGCCAAGAACTTCAAGCTCGACAGCCGGGCCAGCGCCTACCTGGGCCTTCAGATGATCCACAACGGCGTCCGCCCGCTGGTCGTCCACACCGACCGCGACCTGTCGAAGAGCTGGCAGCTCAGGCTCGACGCAACCGACAGGTCCGCCTTCCAGGGCCCGGCCAACATCGCCTTCTACGTTACCGACAGGGCCGTGGCGAAAAAGACCCTGGCTGCACGAGGCGCCACAACCTGGCCGGGCGAGCCGGAGTACAAACCGGCCAAGCAGGTAGACGTGGCCCTTCTGAGCTACAAGAACCCAGAGGGCAAGGAAGGCAACTGCGACCCCGAACCGCTGGCCTGGGAACGCTTCTCCCGGATGATGGCAGCACAGTACAAGGTCAAGGTCACCGTAACCGAGCCGATTCCCATCGCCAAGCTCGCCGAAAGCGGCGCGAACGTGGCGGTGCTGGCAGGCACCGACCGCATCGTCGCGACCGACGATGAGATCAAGGCGCTCCAGGCCTTCGTCGCCGGCGGCGGATTGCTCTACATGGAGGCCGTCGGGGGCGCCTGGGCCAACCGCAACGCAGCGGCCTTCGCCGAATCAGGCGAGGCCCTCGCCGTCAAGGTCGCCGCGGGACTGCCCGACGCCGTCACCACGGTCAAACGACTGCGCCGCCTGACCATCGACTCGCCCCTGTTCGCCCAGAAGGGCTTCGAGATCAAGAAGGTGAGCTTCCGCATGTTCACCAGGGATATCGGCATGAAGGAGACGCGCCCGCTGCTCCGCGGCGTGCTCAACCAGAAGAGCCTGCCGGTGATCCTCTTCAGCAACGAGGACCTGACGGCCGCGCTCGTGGGCTACGCCTGTTACGAGGTGCATGGCTATACGCCGGAGTCGGCTTTCGAGCTGATGCGAAACATAGTCTCGACCAAGGCACACGCCCCCGTAACGACCCAGCCGGCAACCCAGCCGGCAACCCAGCCGGCGGACGAGGCACCGAAGTAGCGCGGGCTTTACCGGCAATCATTGCGGGCCTGTAGTTCCCGGACCAGTGACGGGACAAGGGTTTTGGGCCGGCAACTCCCAGGGATTGCTATCCCTGGGCTTCGGAGGGCACTCGGGATTGGGCGGAACTCACCCGAACCCGTAGAGGGGAATCCCCGGTTATTCCGCACCGTGCCAGGCTGGTCCGCGTCCTCAGGCGCCGGGGGGGGCTTGGGGCTCGCCGGCCGGGGCGTTGGCGGTTTCGGCGCCGCGGGTTGCGTCGGCCTCGGCCTGCTCGGACTCCCGCCACGTCGCCCGCAACCAGTGCGTTGAGTTGGCGTCTTGCCCGTCGATGGTTATGCCGGGCACGTGGGTAAGTTCCTCGCCCAGTCTGTCGGCGACGTTCATGAAGGCGGTGATTACGGCCGGGTCGAACTGCGTTCCGCCTGCGCGGCTGATTTCGCCGACGGCCTCGGCGACGGTCTTTGCGGTGCGGAACGTTCGCGGGCTGGTCATGGCGTCGAACGCGTCGGCCACTGACAGAATGCGGGCACTCAGCGGAATCACCGGGCCGGAGATGCCCTCGGGATAGCCCTTGCCGTCGAACCGCTCGTGGTGGTACCGCACGGCCGGGATCTCCTGCTCGAGGAACTCCATGCGTTCCATGATTCTCACGCTCAGCAACGGATGGCGCCTCATGATCTTCATCTGCTCTTTGTTGAGCGGGCCTGGGCAAAGCAGGATGGAGTCCGGCAGCGCGACCATTCCCAGGTCGTGCATCATCGCGGCGATTTCGATCCGCTTTATCACGCGGCCGGGCAGTTCCATTTCCTCGCCGATAAGGGTGGCGTAGTGCTGCACCTTCCGCGTGTGGTCGGCCATGTGCGGATCGCGGTGCTCCAGGATCGCCATAACCTGGTCGAACGCCAGCAGGAACAGTTCCTTGAACTGGCTGTCGAGCCCGGCGAGTTTTTTGCTGAGGACGTTTATCTTGCTGTCCTCATTGGGCTGGCGTTTGTCCAGCGGGTCGCCGTGTAGGTTGTGGGCCTGCACCACGCAATTCCGCCCGTTCTGCTTGGCTGAGTAAAGGGCCCGGTCCGCCAGGGCCATCATGGCGCTGGGGCTGTCCATTTCGCCTGAGTTAAGGTCGGCTATGCCAACGGAAGTGGTGATGTGGAATTCCATTTCCTGGACCCGGATGGGCAAATGTTCCACGGCCTCGCGGATGCGGTCGGCGACGGCCTCGGCGTCCGTCGCGGCCGTTTCCGGCAGAAGCACGGCAAACTCGTCGCCGCCGAATCTCGCCGGCAGGTCGGCCTTGCGGCATGCCTCCTCGAGCGCGCCGGCGACCAGCTTGAGGACATCGTCCCCGGCCTGGTGCCCGCCAGAATCGTTGACGGCCTTGAGGAAGTCCACGTCCATCACCAGCAGCGACATCGGGCGGTTGTACCGACGGGCCTGGTGGTAGAAGCACTCCAGGACCTCCTCGAAATGCCTGCGGTTCGCCAGGCTCGTCAACTGGTCGGTCTTGGAAATGTGGGCGAGCTTCTCGAAGGCGTTTTCCAGCCGGCGGGCCAGCATTAGCGGCTCGCCGTGAAGGTCCCTTGCCAGGTTCTGCACCGACCCTTCGCCGGCGTCGAGCTTCTGCAGCCGCTCGAGCAGCCGGACCACCGGCCCGGTCACCAGCATGTGAGCGCCCAGAATGAC
>JAUWQU010000758.1 GCA_030610965.1 Phycisphaerae bacterium | reverse complement strand
CGCGAGGCCCGGGGCCAGCAGGGCCGCGGGGGGGAGCGGCGCGGCGCGAAGGCCCGTCGGCGGCGCCGCCCCCGACACCGCCGGTGGCGGCGACGGGGGCACGGTTGGCCGAACGGTTGGCAGAAAGAGTTCGCCGTCTCTCATGGCAGCACCTTCAACATGGGCGTGTCCAGCAGCAGTTCGGTTTTGCAGACTCCCGGCCGGAGGTTCCAGTTCACCCCCACCACCACCGCGGCGCGAGCGCCTTGGCTGCCGGCGACTGTAAGATCGATCCTCCGGCCGCGAGTGCCGGGGATCACGTCGCCGGGCGCGTAGGCCCGCGTGACGTGGCGCAGCACGATAGAGCCGTGGCCGGTCTCGTCTTCCATGGCGGCTCGGATTTCACCGGCGTAGGCCTCTGCGTCGGCGGTATCGTCGCGCGTGTCGTGGCGGTCGGCGGATAGGGCGAACGGATCGGCCCCGGCCGGGACATCCAGCCGGCGGAACCGCTCGCCTGCCCGGACGACTTTGCGTGCGACGATCGGCCAGGAACTGCCCGAGCGGCGCGGCGCCCGGCCAATCACGGCGTGGTCGCATTCGATCGAGCCGACCAGCTTCATCGCCAGCGCCGGGGTTTGGCCGCTCAGGGCGTTGTGCAGGAGCGTGAGGTAGCCGTATCGCCCGTACTTTCCGAAGAGCGTCTGATCTCCGCTGATGACGTTGCGGGCCTGCTCGCAGGCGTAAGGGTACCACCGCCACAGCGGATTGGCCGGCAGTGTAAAGCCGGCGCGGTCCGTCCAGATCACGGCCGGGACCTGGACCCAGGAGCTGTCGTCGCCGGCGATGCCCATCAGCACCTGCGGCGGAAGGTTGCGGACCTTCGCGCCGCCATCGTCGCGCAAAAGCGTCGGGCCGACCGGACGCGGGCGGCGTGTGTACTGACCCTCTGGCGTGATGCCGAAACTCGACAGGTCGCCCATCTGCCCAGTGACGCCCAGCAGCGAGCCGTCCTCGTTCCATGCGAAACTGCGGAATGCGTGCCGGCTGTCGACGGCGCTTGCCGCGCCGTACGTGTATCGCTCGTCGAAGGTCGCCACCGTGAAATTGCCCGAGGCTATCCACTGGAGCGGGTCGATGACATCGTCGGTCGCCCAGTCGGAAAGGTCGTGCTCGTCGGTGTCCCACGCGGGGGCCAGGTCGCCGCCGACGCCGCTGAAGGCCAGCGACACCTGTTTGCGCAGGAGACTGCCCAGGACGGTCACGTCGTTGAATACGTTGCGGTTGTCGCGGACGAACTCAATCCGCTGCACCTCGGCGCGCTGGGCTTCGGGGTCGGTCGCGCGGACGGCCGGGCCGTCGATGGACGCCATGAACGGCCTGCGGACACGCGAGCCGCTGATGCTTCCGCGAAGTTCGAACACCCGCAGCGCATGGCGGCCGTGGGAATCCGTCCACGGCTCGATGCAGTATCCGTAGCCGATGGGCTCGAGCACGGCGGCGATGGCTTCGGTCAGGCTTCGGCCCTCGACGGAGACCTCCCCCATCACGCAGCCGGCCAGGCCGGACGGCAGAAGGCCCAACGAAGCCGGCGAGATAACGGCGTAGTCGTCGGCCATCTCAATTATTGAGCGGATCGCCGATGCGGGGCCCCACGGCTCGGCCTGGTACGTTCGTCCGGCGGCCCGCACGAGCCGCCCAGGGGCGTCGAAAACTCGGGATCCGGCGGACGAAGCCAGAGTTCGGCTGTCCAGTCGCCAGGCCGCATCGGCGCCGCCCGGCGAGGCCGGAGCAGCGTTGGGCATTCCGCCGGCGTTAAACACGGCCGGGATGTGGCTGCGGAACGTGTTGGCCCGCTGAAGGTCGGCCGGGTCGAACGAGCCGTCCACCAGCGCGTCGGCTACGGCGGGCGCGGCGTGCCACTGGCCCGATATGACTTTTCCTCGCAGAAGCACCTCCGGCCCGTATGCCACGACCTCGCAGCTTTCGCCGTCATCCGAGGCGTCCACGAGCAGCCGGCCCTGGCCGACGTAGCCTCGGAACCCCTCTCGCTCGATGCTGCCCGCGGCGCCGCCGGCGGTCACCTCCGTCAGGCGTCCGCGGACGCCGCCGGCAAGCAGACTGTCGTCGGCGCGGTCGGCGAAGGCCGTGCCTGGTCCCGCGCCAAGTACGCGACGCAGCGTCAGCGCGCTGGGCCTGCCACCCGTGGGCCAGGTCAGACGGACGGGCATCCAGTGCTCGGCGAAGGCCTCGTCGAGCCATTCGGCGTTGCCGGGCACGTCCGCCTGCGGCGCAGCCACTGCGGGCGCGACGTACAGGCGAAAAGTCGGCGGTCGGTATTCGCAGCCGCCCAGAGCGGCGGCCCAAACGATTGCGGTCATGTGGAAAACCCTCTAGCGTAGTGCGTCGAGTAAGTGGGAGATCGTCACGAGTCAGGAGGCCTGGACAAGCACCAAGGATCAAGCAAAGACCAAACAACTCAAACATGCGGAGGGGCAATCTCGCTTCAGCTCTCGCTGGTGAATGATCTGCCCGCGAGCGGCTCTCGCCATGTTTTGGCCACGGCCGTTTGGAGCTTGGCTGTTTTGGTATTTGGCCCTTGTCTGCTATTTGGTGCTTGTAGCTTGGTGCTTCTCACTGCGGCCTTGCGGCATGTCAGAACGTGCAGGTGACGGCGACGCTCGGCGGGACCGGCGCGGAGGCGTCAGCCACAAACGGCCCGACAGCGGCAGGCATGTGCGACTCGATCCGCCGCGGCGGACTC
>JAUWQU010000242.1 GCA_030610965.1 Phycisphaerae bacterium | reverse complement strand
CAACGGCGCGAGTTGGCTGCCCGCCGCCGTGCTGACCTTCGACAAGGTCAACTGGGATACGCCCCAACGCGTCTGGGTCAAATCCGCCCACGACGACGCCATCGAAGGCGAACGCAAGGTCATGGTCAGCCACAGCCTCCTCGTCGAAAGCAACAGCGCCGCCGACCTCGAGACCTTCCGGGCCGAGAACGTCCCGGTCCCGAACGTCGCCGTCCGCCTGCTGGACGATGACCTTGGTGGGTTGCTCGTCGTCGAAACCGGCGCCGACACCCGCGTGCTCGAGGGCGGAGACGTTCTCGGCGGTGGGGGAGCCGTCATCGGCAACAGTGCGATCGGCGATACCTACGACGTCAAGCTGTCCGTCGCCCCGACGGCCAACGTGACCGTCACATTGAATCACGACGCCCAGATCGAACTCTTCGACGAGCTTGACGTGAAGGTCACCGAACTGACCTTCACGCCGGGCAACTGGGACACGTGGCGAACGCTGAAGGCCCAGGCCGTCGACGACCTGATCCGCGAGAACCGGATGGTTTCGACTGTCGAACACGTCCTGTCGAGCACTGACCCGGTTTACGGCGCGGCCCTGCCGGAGGACCTGTCCGTACACGTCGTGGACGACGACGCCCCGAACGTGCTGGTCACCGAGTCAGACGGCTCGACGCGGCTGGTCGAGGGCGTCAGCGGCGACGACTACACCCTTCGCCCGGTCAGCCAGCCCAATGGCGAAGTCACTGTCAACGTCTTCTCCGACGGCCAGACCTACATCAAGGCCAACCCGCGCGTGTTCCTGACAAACGCGGGTGCGGCCCTTCCAGTCACCGTTACCTTCGCTGACAACGGCGCTGCCGCCGACACCATCACCCGCACTGACGGCGGGAGTTGGCTGGCAGACCGTTTCGTCATCGGCTCGCTGATCGAAATCGCCGGCGATGCCAACGGTGGCAACAACATGGTCTTCAAGATCAATGAACTCGACGAGGCCGTGCTAACCCTGACGCTGTCGGCGAGCTTGACTGACAGCTCAGCCTCGGCCGTCACTATCCAACGCAAGGCCTACGCGGTGACCTTCGACGAGGCCAACTGGTTCCAGGACGTTACCCTCGAAGTCGAGGTCGACGAGGACTTCACCCCCGATCCCAGCAAGCGGTTCGTCCGTCAGGAACCCCTGCGCCCGCATACGGTCGACCAGATCAGCGGGCCGCTCGTGATCGAAGGCAACATCGCCGAGGGCAAGGATCGATCCATCCGCGCCGCGGTTATGCTGCCGACCGAAGAAACGGCTGACCCGATCGCCATCGAACTGGATATCGACGAGGCCGAGCACGCCGACCGCCTGAATGTATTCAATGACTCCAGCGTCGCCGACGACCGCGGCCTGATGACATCGACGCACTTGCGTAACGAGATCGTCCTGCTGGGCGACGTGGCCAACGGCATCGATCCGATCAACCTGTCCGGGTTGGGCATGGGCGGCGACGTGACGTTCGACATCAGCGAAGCCCAGGACGGATCGGAGCTGGTGACCATTCCGGGAGGTATCACCTTCGACGACATTGAAGTAACGGAACTCCTGCTGGGCAGGGGCAATGACCGACTGGATATCGAGGCCACCAGTGTCGGAACGTTCGGTGCGGAGGACTTCGTGGTTACGGCCGTCCATGGCGGGGGCAACACAATGCTGACCGCTTCGGGCACGATGAGCTTCGAAGATGACACGATCAGCCGCACCGACGCGCTGGCCTGGGATGCCGCCGGATACAAGGTCGGCCAGCACGTCCGCGTGACGGGCACGGCGGGGAACAATGGCCTGTACGAGGTTGCGGCCATCAACGGGGCGGATATTGTCCTGGCCGGTGCGGTGCTGACGACGGAATCCGCGGCGGCGACCGTCACGGTCTTTGGCGACAGCATCGTCGTCACGGGCGGCGGCGGAGCCGACAGCCCGTTGGCGATCTTCGGCGACACCACGCAGGACGGCATACGGTACGAAACCGACCCGTCCATCGGCCTGTTCACGGGCAAGGGCACGTTGTACCCGCACGCCGGCGATGACGTGATCGACGCGTCGGGCTCTGCCCAGGGCATCACCGTCTATGGCGGGGCCGGAAACGACGTGATCTACGGTAGCCAGGCCGGCGACCACATCGCAGGCGGTTCGGGCGATGATGAAATCCACGCACAGGGCGGTGTGGATCATGTCTACGGCGATTCCGGGTTCAACCTGGACTACGACGTGACCGTCGACGAGAACGACGTCCACGACGTCGCTCGCGAACTCACCGTGCCGACCACCAACGAAAGCCACATCCCAGTACGGGATGATCTGGTCGCGGGCGGCGATACGATCGACGGCGACGACGGAAACGACCTGGTCTTCGGCGATCACGGCGTTATCGCGCAATCGGCAGGGACGTTGCGGATCCTGACGACCGGCAGCGTCGTCGAGGCCCGGACCGACCAGCCGAACAACGGGCTTGCCGATACGATCTTCGGCGATGCGGGCAATGACGTGATCTTCGGCGCCGGCGGTGGGGACACGATCCACGGCGACGCGGGCAACGACTTGATCTTCGGCGATCACGGACGAGTGCATGGAACCGTCGACGGCGACTTCCTGCCGTTGGCGACGCCGACGCCTGAGTTCGAGTTCGAGGCAATCGACACGTCCAACGCCGACAACGGCGGGGCCGACACGATCCATGGCGACGCCGGCCAGGACATCATCCTGGGCCAGCAGGGCTCTGACGCGATCTGGGGCGGCGATGACGATGACGACATCATCGGCGGCCACAATGTCTCCGGCGGCCATGACGCAGGCGATTGGCTGGACGGCGGGGCGGGCGACGACGCGATTGCAGGCGACAATGCCGTGATCGAACGTCGGGGCGATATGCTGAGCCCGCGGTTCCGCGTGTTGGCTGGGACGACGATCTACGGCGAGACGATCGGCGTCGACGATGGCGTGGCGTTGGTCACGAACGATTGGCAGGCGGACCCGGCCGGCGGGGATCAGCGGGATATCGAGATTCTCGATCATTCCACGACGCCTCCCGCGGGCACGTACGGCGATGACACCATCGCAGGCGGAGCCGACGACGACATGGTCTTCGGCGAGCTTGGCGATGACACGCTCCACGGCGACGGCGAAATCACCGAGGCCCTCGAATTGCAGACGCTTTCGGCGGCGTCGCCCGGCGCGGATATCGGCGGCGATGACTATATCGAAGGCAACGGCGGCGACGACACGATCTTCGGCGGCCTGGGCCAGGACGACATCGTCGGCGGCAATAGTGACTTCTTCGGTCTGGACACCAAGGCCGAGAGGTTGGACGGGTCGGATACGATCTTCGGCGGAAATGGCGATGCCATCGCCCGCAACGACCTGGGCGATACGTCGTCCGACGGGCATGCCCGCGACGCCGACACGATACTCGGAGACAACGGACGGATCTACCGCCTGGTCGGCATCAACGGCGTTGACGGCGGGGCGTACCTGACGTTCAACTACGACAACTACAGCGTCCCGCGGATAGTCGCCCGGACGACCGACCCGTTGGACTACACCCTCGGCGGGCCGGAGCTGGACGCGGCGGGTGCGGCCACCGATATCGGGGCCGGCGACCGGATCTACGGCGAGGCCGGCGACGACGCGATCTACGGCATGGTCGGCGATGACGTTCTCTACGGCGATGCCCAGGATGACGATATTATCGGCGGATGGGGCAATGACTGGATCTCGGGCGGGACCGGGATCGACGGCGTTCTTGGCGATGACGGGCGAATCTACACCAGCCGCAACACCGAAAGGGCCAACAACAGCGACTCGGCCCTGTCCGAGCCACTGTACGGCATCGCGAAACTCGACGAGGTCGACCAACGCATCGACACGCCGGGCAACATCCAGGTGGCGTACATCCATGCCGACGGCGAGTTGAAGAAGACGGTTAACCTCGCGCCATTCGATCTGGATCCGAATACGGCGATGCAGGATCCGCTGTTCGATCCGAGCTTCGCCGACGACATCATTTACGGCGGGTGGGGCAACGACTTCCTGCACGGCGGCGCCGGCGACGACGCGATTTCCGGGGCCGAGGCCCTGGCGGTTTCGGCGGCCACGTGGTATCCGACTACCGGCGGGCCCGACGCGTCCCGCACGGATGGCACGGTTGTGGCCTTCGGCTACGATATGCCGAGCAACCCGGGCAACATTCTGGGCAGCGAGGCCTTCCGCACCAGCGAGTTTGCGGCCTATGACGAATACGAGCCGCTGCGGAAGATCGTGGTGGCGGGGCAGGAGTTCCTGCTGAACTTCGACGCCTCCGAAGGCCCATTGGACACGCGGTTCGACCCGGCGGGCACGGCCAGTGATGGCGACGACGTGATCTTCGGCGACCTCGGCAACGATTGGCTTGTCGGTGGGACGGGCAAGGACCACCTTTACGGCGGGCGTGGCGATGACCTGATGAACGCCGACGACCGGCACGACAGCACGCTCGATCCTGCTGATCCGCTGAGCGATGCCTCTTTGGCCAACAACATCCCCGAGACGGATGCGACCTACGAGGATACCGCCTACGGCGGGGCCGGACGCGACGTGCTGATCGGCAATACCGGTGGCGACCGGCTCATCGACTGGGTCGGCGAGTTTAACAGCTACCTCGTTCCCTACGCCCCGTACGGCGCAGCCAGCATCAGCCGGACGCTGCAACCACAACTGATGGAGTACCTCTACGATCTCTCGGCCGCTGATGGGGCCGACCCGACCCGCTCGGGCGATACCGGCAGCGACCCGGCCCGCAATGGCGAACCCGACGGCGAGTTGGGACTCGTTCTCCAGAAGGATGCCGCCTGGAAGGACCAGACCGGCGCCCCCGACGACCCGCAGGCGGGCAACATCCCCGGCGGAAGGCGCGACGTACTGCGCGGTGCGAACTTCAACACCGGCAAGGCCGAGGGCTTCGCCGCCGACAGTGGCACGTGGGTTGTCAGCGGCGGACGGCTGGAAGTGGCCCCGGAGGCCCTCGGGATGGACGCCGTCAGCGTGTTCAATGTCGACAACTACCTGCCAAGCTACTTCGAGATAATCGCCACCATCAACGCCGACAAGGACATGGCTGGACTCAAGTCCAACGCGTACCTGATCTTTGATTACCAAAGCGAATACGACTTCAAGTTCGCCGGCGTGAACCCCGCCATCAACAAGTTGCAGATGGGCCACAAGACGGCCGACGGGTGGATCGTCGACGTCCAGAGCAACATGAAGCTCAAGGCCAGGACCGATTACAACCTTCTGCTGGCAGTGAATGGCACGACGGCAACGCTGGTCGTCAACAACACAGAGACGCTTTCTCATGCCTTCACCCCACGTGCCGACGCCGACGGGTTCACCTACGGGTTGAACGCGGGCATGGTCGGCATCGGGGCCGATAACGCCAAGGGACGACTCGACAACATTGCCGTCCAGGTCCTGCCCCCAGAGATTGTCATGGAGGCCACCGAAGAGTTCGGTGACGGCATGGTGGACCTGCCCTTCGACGTTAGCGGCGGCACGTGGCAGACGGCGTATCGCCGCTACACCGGTGAGCCCGACGGGCAGACCCCGGCCGTCAGCCTGGTCGACCTCGATCTGGACACGGGTTTGGCAACTTCGTCGGTTCTTGACCTTCAGGCGGTCGTCAGCACCGAAGCCGCCGGTGGCCTGGTCTTCGACTACTACGGCCCCAATGACTTCAAGTATGTCGAACTGGATGTCGAGGCAGGGCAGGTTATCGTCGGCCATCGAACGCGGAACGGGCGGTGGGCCCAGGACGCCGTCGTCGCCGCCGAGTTGACCCCCGGCGTGGACTACAGCCTCGGCGTGTCCGTCAAGGGCGGCTCGGTGAGCGTGTCGCTTGATGGCCACCCCGTAGTAGGTCATGTCGCGAACTCCCTGGCCGTGGACGGGCGGTTCGGCCTGCTGAGCCACGTGGGCAAGACCTCTTTCGATACGGTGACCGTTATGACGGATGAGCCGGCCTTGGAAGGCAAGGCCGTCGGGTACGCGCTGACACTCGGCGACGCCAATGCCGACGGAATCGTCGATGTGCTGGATGCCGGCATTGTCGAGGCGAACTTCGGCCTGGCGGACCGAGGCTGGTCAGAAGGCGACTTCAACAACGACGGCGTTGTGGACCTGCTGGACATTGAACTCATGGAAGCAGGCGGCACGTACGAGCCTTTCGTGACATCGGAGCCTGCGCCGGAGCTGCAGGCCGTCACCCAGCCGACGGCTACGCTGACCGTCGAAGAGGAGCCCGCGGG
>JAUWQU010000110.1 GCA_030610965.1 Phycisphaerae bacterium | reverse complement strand
CGCTGGCCATCGGTGCCGGCGAACTGGCAGTCATCGCCGGGCCATGCGTCGCCGAAACCCTCGACCTGTGCATGAACGTGGCCGAGCACCTGGCCGGGGTGTGCGAGAGCCTCGGCATCGCCTATGTCTTCAAGGCCAGCTACGACAAGGCCAACCGCTCCAGCGGAACAAGCTACCGCGGGCCCGGCCTGCGAACCGGACTCGAGTGGTTGGAGGCTGTGAAAAAGAAACTCGGCCTGCCTGTCCTGTCGGACGTCCACGAGGTCGCCCAGATCGCCCCGGCCGCCGAGGTCCTCGATTGCCTCCAGATTCCCGCGTTCCTTTGCCGCCAGACCGACCTGCTCCTGGAGGCCGGCAAGGCAGGCAAGCCCGTTAACATAAAAAAAGGCCAGTTCATGGCCCCGTGGGACATGAAGACCGCTGTCGATAAGGTAAGATCCACCGGCAACGACCAGGTCATCCTGACCGACCGCGGCACGAGTTTCGGCTACAACCGGCTGATAACCGACTTCCGCGCGATCCCGATCATGCAGCAGTACGCGCCGGTAGTCTTCGACGCCACGCACTCGATCCAGGAGCCGGCCGCCCAGGGCAGCGCCTCCGGCGGGCAGGTCGAGTTCGTGCCCACGCTGGCCGGGGCCGCGATGGCCGCCGGGGCCGACGCGCTGTTCATCGAGACCCACCCCAACCCCGCCAAAGCAAAGTCCGACGCCGCCTGCATGGTGCCCCTGGCCGAAATGGAAGGCCTGCTCAGGCGATGCCTGGCGATTTTCCGGGCGGCGCGATCGTAAAGAAGAAACGGCGGTTTCATCGCAGAGGCCGCGGAGAACGCAGAGGAAAGAAGAGGTAAGAAGAAGTCACATAGATATTGCATGGATAGAAGCGAATATGATTTCTTAATCCATGTAATCCCCATCTGACGTTTCTTTGCTCTGCGTCCTCCGCGCTCTCTGCGATGAATTATTAGAGGAGAAGCTAATGTTGCCGAGAGAGCGAATCTTTGCGGCACTGGAGCACCGTGAGCCCGACCGCATTCCGTGGGGCGAACATTCCATCGACTACAACGTCCACGAGGACATCCTCGGCAGGCCCACGCTCGACCAGGCGAAGTTTCGGACGACAAAGGCCTACTGGGACGGCCGGCGCGACGAGGTGGTCGAATCCATGAAGCGAGACCGCATCGACCTGGTTCGCGCGCTGGATATGGACCTGATCCACGTCTCGGCCGTGCCGCCCAAGGACTACCAGCCCGAGCCGATGGAAAAGGTTGACGACACCACCTACCGCAACAAGAACGGCGCCTTGTACCGCATCTCGGCCACCACTCACGACCTGATGATGTGGAAGCCCGGCCCGCGGGAATACATCCCGCCGCCCGTCGAGCGCTTCCAGAAGGAGATCGACGAGCTCGAGGCCGCACCGCCCGAGGACCCCAACGATTCCAAGTGGGAGTTGGTCCACCACGTCGTCGGCGAGATGAAGGCGACGCATTTCGTCGCGTTGATGAGCGACGACCTGGCCTTTCCGCGATTCGGGGCCACCGAGGAAGACAGTTGGATGAACCTGGTGCTCGAGCCGGAGATCTGCCGCAAGAAGGCCGAACTCAAGGGCAAACAGCTTCTGCGGACGCTCGACGTGCAGGCGAAGCTGGGCGTGGACGCCATCGTCCCCTGCGGCGACCTCGGCAGCAGCACGAATATCATGGCCGATCCTAAGATCTACCGCGAGATGGTCTATCCGTGGCACAAGGCCCACGCCGCAAAGGCGCACTCGCTGGGGCTGAAGGTGCTCAAGCACTGCTGCGGGCACACCTGGCCGGTGATCCACGAGTTCGCGGAGATTTACGACTGCTACGAAGGCATCCAGGCCTCGGCCGGGATGGACATAGCCCGGCTGGCGAGCGAGGTCGGCGGCCAACTGTGCCTTTGGGGCGGCATCTGGCACGAGCACATCATCCTGGGCAGCGCCAAGGACATCCGCAACGACGCCCGCCACGCCTTTGGAAGCGCAGCACCCGGCGGCGGGTACATTATGGGCTCAACCCACTCGCTGGCCGTCGACGCCAAGCCGGAGAACATCTTCCAAATGAAACGCTGCCGCGACGAATGGGGAGTCTACCCCATCAGGCCGGCCCAGTGGGGGCCCGCCGAGTAGCCGGGAAAAGAAGAAAAAACAGCGCGCTCTCGCAGAAAGCGCTGAGCGCGCCGAGAAGAAGGTAGAAAAACAAAACCCCCAATTTAACTCTGCGCCCTTTGCGCCCTCTGCGAGAGATCTTCTTCCGCTTCTTTGTGTCCTTGCCCGTATCATTCTAAAGATGACAACCCTGCGCGCCTGCCGACGTGTTCAACTTATTCCAGGCCGCAGCTTGGCCAATGTTCCGGTATATGACTTTGGACCCCTGTCGTACAGACCATCGAGGAATGCCATGATGAAAACCGCACGAATGATTGCACTGTCGAGCCTCGTGCTACTGGCCACGGCGGCACTGGCGGCGCCCAAGGACCAGACTCCGCCCGCGTTCCGGCTGGCGAAGATCTTCACCGACAACATGGTCCTCCAGCGGGAAAAGCCCATCCGAGTATGGGGTTGGGCGCCGGCCGGGGCGAAGGTCTCGGTGACGCTGACGCAGGACAGCCAGACCGGCCAAAAGGCCATCGCCAAGGTGTCGCAGGACGCCAAGGCGCCCCGCCGCCGCCCAGCCGACGAGGAAGGTGACTATTCCGTCACGGTCCGGTACGTCGAGAAGAACGCGCCCAAGCTGGCCACCCAGACTCTCGAAGCCCAGCCCGGACCCGACGGGCGATGGGCCGTCGAGTTCAAGCCCGCAAAGGCGAGCTTTCAGCCGACGTGGATCATCGCGAGGACCGGCCAGGACACGATCGCCGTCCAGAACGTGCTGATCGGCGAGATATGGCTCTGCGTCGGACAGAGCAACATGGCTTGGGGCGGCTTCAACCGCAAGGACCGCGAGGCCGCCTCGGCCGACTTCCCGGGCCTTCGATACGTCGCATGGGACGATTCATGGTACAAACCACTCGATGACGTGCGTAATAACATCGCATGGCGAGAATGCTCGCCGGAGACCGCCAATAGCTTCTCGGCCGTGCCTTACCTGTACGGCGTGTTCCTGCACCGATACCTCAAGGTCCCCGTCGGAATCATCAACGTCGCCCGCGGCGGAACGCTCGGCCAGACGTGGTGCATGCGCGACGAACTGGACAACATCGACAATGTAATCATCAAGACCGTCCTGAAGGACCACGACGCAGATACCGCAAAATGGGACGATCCCAAGCAAGTCGAGCAGATCATGGCCGACTGGCAGAAGGCCTGCGACGATGCGAAGGCCAAGTACGAACAAGACCTGGCCACGTACAAGCAGGAACTCGCAAAGTGGGACGACCCCAAGCAGGTCAAGCAGATCATGGCTGGCGCCAAGAAAGGCGCGAAACCCCCGAGAGAGCCGCGTCTGAGGCTGCCCAAGCAGCCCGGCGACACCCGTAGCGGCTGGAGCCCCCCAGCCGGCCTGTTCAACGCGACGGTCATGCCCATCCGCCAACTCGGCATACGCGGAGTGCTTTACTACCAGGGCGAGAACCAGGCTTTCGGCCTATGGACCCGCTATGAGTACACGTTCCCGAAGATCCCCGTCTCGTTCCGCAAGGCATTCGGCGACGCCGACCTCTGGTTCGGCTGCATCAGCCAGCCCGGATGGGGAACCTTCGGCGAGGACCCGGAAGTCTCCGCCGTCCGCGGCGGATATCATGTCGTTCGCGACATCCAACAACGCGCGCTGAAGAACGACCCCCGCGCCGGCATGATCGCGACGTACCCGACGGGCAACTCCTACATTCACCCGGCCGAGAAGCTCCCGGTCGCCGAGTACGCCTCACTGTGGGCCCTGGCCAAGGTCTACGAAAAGCCGGTGGTGCATCGCGGAAACAAGTATGAGAAGATGGCGGTCAAGGACGGCAAGGTTTATGTATTCTTCGACAGCGACCCCATCGTCTACAACCAATGGAAACACATCAAGGATAACGCCTACTGGCAGGTGCTGCCTTGTCCGCGAGAGGGCAACGCGGAGTTCCTGGGCTTCACCATTGCCGGCGCCGACCAACGCTGGTTCCCTGCCAAGGGCAAGAACGTCAAACTCGACGGCAGGTGGTGCATCGAACTGTCCAGCGACCTGGTCGCCGAACCCATCGCCGCGCGCTACGGCTGGGCCCAGTGGCCCACGGGCAATATGGTCGGCCGCGACAACCTGCCCATGCCGGTCTTCCGCACGGACGACTGGCCCCTGCCTGTCGGCGTGAGGTACAGCAAGGAGGCCCAGGAGCAGGCCGGCGCAAAGCTTGCCGAAATGCTCACCGAGGCCCAGAAGCAGGCGATCGACCGCAAGTTCCGTCAGGCTCAGGTGGACATCCGCAGGCTCGAATCGGAGCTTTACATGGGCAGGATCGAGCGGAGCACCAGAAAGCTCGTCGCCAGCAAGATAGCCCGCCTGGAAGCCATCCTCGATGAGCTTCAGAGCAAGGACGCGCCAGTGGTCAAGGATATGCAGAAACGACAGCCCGAGCTTGCCGAGAAACTTGGCGCCGCCCGCAAGGCCGTCGAGGCCCTGAAAGCCCAGGCCGCGAAAATCGAGCAGTAGTTGCCGCGCGGCCCTGGCCCGCTGACAATTGGGAGCATGAACGCCCAGACGGACATCAGCCCGGCCGCGCTGCGACAGGCACAAGCGGCGGCGGTCGATGCGCTGCTTTCGCATCGCACGGCCGAGGGACATTGGCAAGGCCGGCTGTCCAGCAGCGCGCTGTCGACGGCCGTTGCGGCGTTTGCACTTGGCCAAGCCGGCGGATCGGCGTGCGAGGCCCTTGTCGCCCGAGCCTTGGACTGGCTGGGGGCGCATCAAAACGGCGACGGCGGATGGGGCGACACCGCGGGCAGCCACTCCAACCTCTCAACCACTGTTCTGTGCTGGTGCGCACTTTCACGCCAGGCAGTCAGTGACGCCCACCGCGCCGCGGCCCGTGAGGCCGAGGCGTACGTGGCCAAACTGTGCGGCTCGCTCGAGCCGGGGGCTATCGCGTCGGCGGTATCGGCGTGTTACGGGAACGATCGAACGTTCTCTGCCCCGATCCTGACGATGGCTGCCCTGGCCGGACGGCTGGGGCCCGAGCCTGCTTGCTGGCGGCACGTGGCGCAGTTGCCGTTCGAGCTTGGCGCGCTTAGCCATGCGATGCTGCGGCGACTCCGCCTGCCGGTGGTCAGCTACGCGCTGCCCGCGCTGATCGCCATCGGCCAGGTCCGCCACGCCAGCCGGGCGACGTGGAACCCCATCACCAGGCTGCTGCGCAATTGCGCCAGCAAGAAGACGCTCGCCAGGCTCCGCGACATCCAGCCAGCCAGCGGCGGCTACCTCGAAGCGGCCCCGCTGACGAGCTTCGTGCTGATGAGCCTGGCGGCCCTGCAAGGCGCGGGCGCGCCGAAGGCCTCGCCAATCGACGACATAGCCGCCCGAGCAATTGCCTTCCTGCGCCAGACCGTTCGCCCGGACGGCGCCTGGCCCATCGACACAAACCTCGCCACGTGGGTGACCACACTGTCGGTAGTCGCACTGCCCGCCGGCACGATGGACGGCCGCCAGCGGGAGCCCGTACGAGACTGGCTGCTGTCACAGCAGTACGTCCGCGAGCACCCCTACACCGAGGCCGCTCCCGGCGGATGGGCGTGGACAGACCTCTCCGGCGGCGTGCCCGCCGCCGACGCCACGGCGGGGGCACTCCGCGCCCTGCGACGGATCGCGCCCGAGGACCCACGAAGCCTCGCCGCCGCGGCTGCGGGCTGCCGCTGGCTGCTGGACCTCCAGAACGCCGACGGCGGGCTGCCCACATTCTGCCGCGGCTGGGGCTCGCTGCCGTTCGACCGCTCCTGCCACGACCTGACCGCACACGCCCTGCTCGCCTGGGCCGACTGGCTGGCGGACCTGCCAGCCGAGCTTCGCAAGCAAGCCGAGGCCGGCATCGCCCGGGCCGTGCGGTTCCTCATCCGCAGCCAGGGACCGGCCGGCGAGTGGACGCCGCTTTGGTTCGGCAACCAGGGCGCACCAGGCGCGGCCAATCCCGTCTACGGCACGGCCCGCGTGCTGGGGGCCTTGAGCCGCCTCGCCCAAGGCCCCGCCAATCGCGCCGCCCCGCCATGGCGCCGCGACCTTGCCGAGCCGATCCGCCGCGGCGCCGAGTACCTCCTGACATGCCAGGGGCCAGGCGGCGGATTCGGCGGCGCACCCGGCGTTGTGGCGTCCATCGAGGAAACCGCCCTGGCCGTCGATGCCTTGGCCGGCCTGCTGACCGCGACGGACGGCGAAGCATCGCACGACGACGCCGCACCGGCCGAACGACTCAGGCCCGTCGTCACCGCCGGCGTTAACTGGCTCATCACGCACACCCGAGGCGGGCAGGAGTTCCCAGCAGCACCCATCGGCCTGTACTTCGCCAAGCTATGGTACTTCGAGCGCCTCTACCCGATGATCTTCACCGTCGCGGCCCTGACCACCGCCCGGCGGGCGCTCGGGATATGATCGCAAGCCCCCCGGCCGGTGTGCTAGAATTGGCTGTCGCCGTAATGCCGTGCTATTGCATTATCTTACGCGAGGCGATTGAAGGATGAAGCAGGCGATCATTGTGGGTCTGGTTCTCGTGGCCGCAGCGGCCGCGGCAGTGGTGGTGGTTACCAATCTGCCACCCCGGCCGGACGGCGCCGACGCTAACGGCCTGGCAGGTGGGTCGGGCGGCGCCATCCCAACCGGCGACTGGCCTATGTACCGCGGCTCGCCCGCAATGCTGGGCGTTGCCGACGGCGGCCTGCCCGACGCGATGCAGCTTAAGTGGCGATTCAGGACGACCGAACCGGTCTCGAGCTCGGCCGTCATCGCCGGCGGGCGTGTGTACTTCGGCTCAGACGACTCCGGCGTCTACTGCCTCGACGCCGCCACCGGCGAGCGCGTCTGGCGGTTCTCCACCGAGGGCATCGTCCAGGCCCCACCGGTACACCTCGACGGGCGAATCTACGTCGGCTCCGATGACTCCTTTGTGTACTGCCTCGACGCCGCGACCGGCAAGCGGGTCTGGAAGTACGAGACGCAGGACCGCATCGTCGGCTCGGCCAACGTACTGCCCGGCGGCGACGGCACGCCGGCGCGAGTGGTCGTCGGTAGCCACGACTACCACGTCTACTGCCTCGACGCGGTCACCGGCACGCTTGCCTGGAAATACGCGGCCGACAACTACATCAACGGAGGCCTGGCCGTCGCCGACGGGCGGATCGTGTTTGGAAGCTGTGACGCCTCACTGCACGCCGTCTCCGCCGCGGGCGCGGGCGCCGGCGACGTCGAGACCAGCGCCTACGTGGCCGTCACGCCGGCCTTCGACGGCCGACGTGCCTACGCGGGAAACTACGACGGCGAGTTCACCTGCATCGACCTCCAGGCCGGCAGAATCGCCTGGCGATTCAAGGTCGATACGCCCTTCAACGCCTCGGCCGCGGTCTCGGAAAACCGTGTCCTCGTCGGCTGTCAGGACGGCAAGCTCTACTGCCTGGACCGCGCGACCGGCACGAAGCTCTGGGCCTTCGCCGCGCGCGACGAGATCAACAGTTCGCCCGTGATCTGCGGCGCTCGGGCCATCGTGGGCTCCAACGACGGCAGGCTGTACATAGTCAGCCTAGCCGACGGCCCGGCCGTGTGGTCCTACGACCTCGGCCAGCCCATAACCTCAAGCCCCGCCGTCGGCGCCGGCCTGGTCATCGTCGGCTGCGATGACGGGTATGTCTACGCGTTCGAGGCCAAACGATAGAAAACGAAGAAGAGAGATGGGGATTACACGGATTAGATGATTACATGGATTAAGAAACTTATATATGCTTCTATCCATGTAATCTCATAATCCGTGTAATCCCCCTCTGATGTTTCTTCTTCTTTTCTCCGCGTTCTACGCGATGGAAACGCCTTTACTGTTGGAGAAGAGCCGGCAATGAAGTTCGTGCATCTAAGTCCGGGAGCGGGCAGCGGTTTCTACTGCGAGAACTGTCTGCGCGACGCGGCGCTTGTGCTGGCGCTGCGGCGGATCGGGCACGACGCGGCCAGCGTGCCGCTTTACCTGCCGACGATGACCGACGCCGCCGTGGATGGCCAACTCAAGGGAAAGGTCTTCTTCGGCGGCATCAACGTCTACCTCCAGCAGAAGAGCCGCTTCTTCCGCTGGACGCCGCGGTGGCTCGACCGCCTCTTTGACGCGCCCTGGCTGCTGCGATGGGCAGGCAGGAAAGCCGGCATGACCAGCGGACCCGACGTGGCCGAGACGATGCTGTCCATGCTCCGCGGCGCCAGCGGCAGGCAGGTCAAGGAACTCGACCGCCTCGTGACGTTCCTGGCCGAGCACGACCGGCCGGACGTGATCTCGCTGTCCAACGTCCTGCTGGTTGGGCTTGTACGGCGGATGAAGCACGTGCTCAAGTTGCCGGTCATCTGCTCGCTCCAGGACGAGGAAGGCTACATCGACCGCCTCGACGATCCTTACCGCTCGCGGGCGTGGGAAATCCTACGCGCCCGGGCCGCTGAGATCGACGCGTTCATCGCGCCGAGCGATTTTTACCGCCGACAGATGCTCCGTCGCCTGGACCTGCCGGCCGAGCGATTCCATGTGATTCACAACGCGATCGAACCGTCCGGCCTGGCCCCCGCG
>JAUWQU010000086.1 GCA_030610965.1 Phycisphaerae bacterium | reverse complement strand
CCTACCGAGATATCGTCTCACCCCCAGATATTGGGGGTGGTTGAGTCAAGTATATACCCAGTTTGTGGATAGGCACCCATTTGGACGGGTAGACGGGGAGCCCGCCAGTTCGACATTCGGCGCCCGCCGTCCAGCATTCCAGGCGGTGAAGCCGCCGGGCTACATCTCCATCTTGGGAAGCTCGTTGCGGATCGCCAGGTTGGTCTTTCGCATCAGGTCAACGTAGTTGACCTGGGCGTCGAGGTACTGCTTGTAGAGGTCCGAGACGATGAGCTTGTCGTTGATTGCCTGGAGCTTGTGTTTGTCGTCCGGGCCGATGGGCTGGTTGGACTGCTCCATTTGGGCCATCTTCATGGCCAACTCCTGGTAGGCATCCAGAATCAGCCTGGTGGCGGGGTCATCACTGAGCTTCTTGTGGGCGGCGACCAGGGCCGTCGCTTGCGGCGATTGGGCAAGTGCCTTGCCCAACCGGGTTGACATTTCTATGCAGGCCGTGCTCAAGGGGCGTCTCCTGTCGAGTCGAGTATCGTTCGTGACATCGTGACGGTACGACACAAAAGATACCCGCCCGGTCGGGCGTTGGCCAGTTGAAACCGCCGGCTTTTGCCCGAGGCTTGGGGTTCCTGCCAGGGATGAGCCCGGGTAAACGCCGATAGCATGAGACTCGATTCATCTGTGCTTGTCCGGGGCGACCGGTCTTGGCCGGGAATACCCAGCCTGCCGACCGGGGTTTCACATGCATGGCGACTTGCGCCGGCTTGTCCGTGCGATACGCGGGCTGGCATGATATACTGATTTCCTTAGGGATATTAGCGGTACGAGGCCGCGCCCGGATGGTGATGAGAGGTTTCTTGGGAGAGGCACGTGAAGCGATTAGCGTTTCTGGCATCATCGATCGGTTTTTGGGCCTTGGCGTTCGGCGCCGGCGGAGCCGTCGCCCTTGCGGGCGAGGGCAAGGGCAAGGCCGTTCATTTCGACTTCGAGCCCGGCGACTTGCAGGGCTGGCGCGTCGTGGAGGGCAAGTTCGACAAGTTCCTCTGCGATCGCGAGAAGTTCCACAACGGCGGCGAGCCCTACAACAAGCAGGGCAAGTTTTTCCTATCGTCGCTGGAGCGGCGTGACGGCCAGCCTGACGACAGTTTCATCGGCGTGGCCGAAAGCCCCGTGTTCGTGCTGACCGGCCCGGAGATGCGCCTGCTGGTCGGCGGGGGCTCGCACCGGGAGGCCTATGTCGCCCTATGCACCGCCGACGGCAAAGAGGTCCAGCAGGCCCGCGGCCAGAACACCGAGAAGATGTCTGCCGTCACGTGGAAGCGCCCGGACCTTGTCGGAAAGGCGGTGTTCCTGCGCCTGGTGGATGGCCGCGATGGCGGATGGGGGCACATCACGATGGACGACTTCATGGCCACAGGCCGGATCGACCCGCAGGCCACGAAGAAGCATTTCGAGACGCGCAAGCGCATACTGGGCGATCTGCCCGCGGGCGCATCCAAGCCCAAACCCGCTGCCCGGAAGGCCCGTCCGCCGAGGCCGTTGCCCGCGTCCGGCAGCCCGGAGGCCTTGCGGGCGGCCATCAAGGACCTTTCCGCCACGTTCGGCCCGCGCTACCCAAAGACGGACGAGCTGCTGGGCAAGCTCGACGACATCGAGAAGCGGATGAAGGCCGTCCTGGCCGCGGACACCCCGGCCGGTAAGGCGCTGAAAGATGAGTTACTCGCCCTTCAGCGCCAGGCACTGCTTGCCAACCCTCTGATTGCGGATCAGCCGATCCTGTTCATTTCGCGTCCGCAGTACCGCGGGGACCATCACAACACGGCCACGATGTTCCAAACCGGCGAGATCAACACCGGCAGCTTCCAAGGCGGCTCGGCCGTCAAGACGTTCGACGTGAAGACCGGCAAGGTCCGCACGCTGCTGGCCGTGCCCGAGGGCATCGCCCGCGACGTGGATGTGAGCTTTGACGGGCGGCGCGTGCTGTTTTCGATGCGTAACGACAAGGCCGACGACTATCACCTCTACGAGTTGGCGGTGACCGGCGCGGGCGCGCCCGCGGGCCGGCCCAGGCAGCTTACCAGCGGCTCGGGCGTATCGGACATCGACCCGTTGTACCTGCCGGACGAGCGGATAGCCTTCAGCTCGACCCGTGAGCCGAAGTACTGCATGTGCAACCGGCACATCATGGCCAACCTGTTCAGGATGAATCCCGACGGGACGAACATCGAGCAGATCGGCAAGAGCACGCTCCACGAGGGTCACGGCTCGCTGACGCCGGATGGACGGATTCTCTATGATCGCTGGGAGTACGTGGACCGCAACTTCGGCGACGCCCAGGGCGTCTGGGTCTGCAACCCCGACGGCACGAACCACGCCGTATTCTACGGCAACAACACCAACTCGCCGGGGGCAATGCTGGACAACCGCATCGTGCCCGGCGCCGGGGGCAGCATGTTCGTCTCGACGTACTCGTCTTGCCACGACCGGCCGTGGGGGGCCATCGCGCTGGTCGATCGCACACGCGGCCTGGACTCGCCCGCCGGCGAGCTGCGCACTTGGCCCGCCTTGGCGATGACGCTGCTGGGACGCGGCAACTACGACACGTTCTCGCGGGTCCGCCCCAAGTACGAGGACCCGTACCCCCTGGCCGGCGGTGAGGACTCGCTGGGCGCCGGGCGGTATTTCCTCTGCTCGCGCCAGACCGGCGCCGGCGACCAGATGGGCGTTTACCTCATAGACGTGTTCGGCAACGAAATCCTCCTCCACGCCGAAGATCAGGGCCGGCTCGGATGCTACGACCCCATGCCGCTTTGCCCGCGTATTAAGCCGGCCATCGTGCCCGACCGCCGAGACCTAACCGATACTCATGGGCGATTCTACATCTACGACGTCTACATCGGAACCGGCATGGAGAAGGTCAAGCGAGGCGCCGTGAAGTCCATCCGCGTCGTCGAGTCGCCGGAAAAACGCTTCTGGACGAGAACCGCCTGGAACGGCAGCGGCACGCAGGCGCCGGGCATGGCCTGGGACGATTTCAACAATAAGCGAATTCTCGGCACGGCGCCTGTCGAGCCGGACGGATCGGCATATTTCTCAGTCCCGGCCGACAAGTTCGTGTACTTCCAACTGCTCGACGCCAATGGGATGATGGTCCAGTCCATGCGAAGCGGCACGATCACCCGCCCGGGCGAGACCATTGGCTGCGTCGGCTGTCACGAGGACCGCCAGAGCGCGGCGGGCCACCAGGAGATGTCCGCGATGCAGCGGGCGCCGAGCAGGCTCAAGCCGTTCTACGGCCCGACGCGCCTTTACAACTATTACACGGAGGCCCAGCCGGTCTTCGACCGCAACTGCGTAAAGTGCCACGACTACGGGAAACCCGGCGCAAAGAAGGTGACGCTCTGCGGCGATCTCGGTCTGATCTTCAATGCCTCGTACTTCGAGTTGCGTTCCAAGAAGTTGGTTCACGTCCCCGGCGCGGGCCCTGCCCGGATTCTCGATCCGTATTCCTGGGGAAGCCACACCAGCAAGATCGTCCAGGTCCTCCAGAAAGGCCATAACGACGTCAAGCTCAGCGACGAGGACTTCGCCCGCCTCGTGACGTGGATAGACATCAACGCTCCTTACTATCCCAGCTACGCCAGCGCGTACCCGGCCAACCAGTACGGACGAAGCCCGCTGGGCAACCAGCAACTCGTGGAACTCGGCAAGCTCGTGGGCCTGCCGCTCACCCGCCAGGACCGCGCCACGGCCATCAGCTTCACCCGTCCGGAAATGAGCCCGTGCCTGGCCAAGCTCGACAAGTCCGACCCGAAATACGCCCAGGCCCTGGCGATCATCCGGGCCGGCAAGGACATGCTCGCCCAGCGACCCCGGGCCGAGATGCCGGGCTTCAAGCTCACAGGCATAGAAGTCCAGCGCGAAGCCAAGTATGCCGCCCTCGCGGCCGAGATGGAAAAGATGCGCCAAGCCATCGCCGCCGGGCGGCAACTCGCACCTGCCGAAGGCGGAAAAAAAGACTAACCACAGAGCCGCGGAAGCTCGGAGGTAAGAGAAGAAGGTAGTAGGTAATAGGTGGTAGGTAGTAGGAAAAGAGACGTCGGAAGCCCAAGGATAACAATCCCTGGGAGTTGAAGCAGTGTCTTATTATGCTTTCGGGTCAACCGGAGGTCCATGTTAGACTGCGGTTAGACCCGTCTTCTTGTGTCTTCTCATTTTATTGGGACAGCGAAATGCCGGAACAATACGTTGACGCCATCATGAAATTCCTGGCCGGGCGGGAGTATCAGCCGCTCAAGGAAGGGCAACTGGCCCGGCAGATGGGCGTCGAGAGCAAGCAATACGGCACGTTCCGCGAGGCGGTGAAGCGGCTGCGGGACGCCGGGCGGGTCGTTATCGGGGCAAAGAACTCTCTGACGCTGCCGCCGATGGGCTCCAGCGTTGTCGGCACGTACCGGTCGAACCCCAAGGGCTTCGGCTTCGTCGTGCCCGACGAGCCGAACAGCCACGGCGACCTGTTCATCCCGCCGGAAGGCACGGGCGGCGCCATGAACGGCGACACGGTCGTCGCCCGCGCAGCCGCGGCCGGCAAACGCGGCGGCCAGATGGTCTACCGCGGCGAGATCGTCAAAATCATCCGCCGCGGCGAGAGCCGGTTCGTCGGCATGCTTGCACAGTCCGACGGCGCGTGGTTCGTCATGCCCGACGGCAAGGCGCTGGTTACGCCCATCGTCGTGCGAGACATCGGCGAGGCCGGGCCGAAGGCGGGCGACAAGGTCGTCGTCGAGATCGTCAAGTACCCAAGCGCCGGCAAACTGCCTGTAGGCGTTATCATCGAGCGCCTGGGCGTTTCCGGCTCGACGGAGATCGAGACGCTCGCGGTCATTCGCGCCCACGGACTGGCCGATGAGTTTTCCCCGGCCGCGCTCGAAGACGCCCGCGCCGCCCTGGCCAGTTTCGAGGCCGCCGACGCCGAGGGCGCCTTCGGCGAGCGCGAGGACCTGACGGGCCTGACCGTCATCACTATCGACCCGCCGGACGCGCGCGACTTCGACGACGCCATCAGCCTCCAGGCCAACCGCGACGGCACGGTCACCCTCGGCGTGCATATCGCCGACGTGTCGAGCTTCGTCGTCGAGGGCTCGCCGCTGGACGCCGACGCGGTCAAACGCGCCACCAGCGTGTACTTCCCCCGCAGGGTTCTGCCGATGCTGCCGGAAGTGCTCAGCAACGGCGTCTGCTCGCTCCAGGAAGGCGTCCGCCGGCTGTGCAAGAGCGCGTTTATCACCTACGACGCCGACGCCAAACTCATCCGCACACGCCTGGCCGAGACTCTCATCCGCTCGGCCAGGCGGCTGACGTACACCCAGGCCCAGGCCATCTGCGACGGCGATGACGGGGGCTGCGACGGCAAAATCGTCGCCCTCGTCCGCGACATGGCCGGCCTCGCTCGCCGTATCGAGGCGCGGCGGCGAAAGGCGGGCATGCTCCACCTTGCACTGCCGCAGGTCGATCTCGTCTTCGACGAGGCCGACCGAGTCATCGACGCCGTGCCCGAGGACCAGTCGTACACGCACACGGTCATCGAGATGTTCATGGTGGAGGCCAACGAGGCCGTCGCGCGGGTGCTGGATGGCCGCAAGCGGGCGTTCCTGCGTCGCATCCACCCGGCCCCCGATCGCGCCGGCGGGGCGCGGGCGTCGACATTCCTTCACGCCTTCGGCTACAAGATCCCCGCCGACCTCAACCGCGCCGACGTCCAGACGCTGCTCGAGTCCGTGAAGGGCAAACCGGAGGAGTACGCCGTCAACCTGGCCATACTGCGCTCGTTCCAGGAGGCCGAGTACTCGCCGCGACCGGTAGGCCATTACGCCCTTGCCAGCGAATGCTACTGCCACTTCACCAGCCCCATCCGCCGCTATGCGGATTTGACGGTCCATCGCCTGGTGGCCGAACTTTGCCGCGGCACGCTGGCCAGCCGCCCGCCGGAGGATATCTCCGAGCTTACCAGCCTGGGCAGTGATTGCAGCGCCGCCAGCCGGCGCGCCGAGGCGGCCGAGCGCGAGGTCCGCGAAGTGCTGGTCCTCCAGATGCTGGAAAAGAAGATCGGCGAGGACTTCGAGGGCGTCATTACGGGCGTCGCCAACTTCGGCATGTTCGTGCAGAGCCCGCGGTACCTCGTCGAGGGCCTTGTAAGCCTGCAGGACCTCGGCGACGACTGGTGGGAGGTCGACGCCAAGCGCGGCGAGGTCCGTGGCGAGCACACGGGCCGGCGATACCGCATCGGCGATGGGATGATGGTGCGGATCGCCCACGTCGACATTGCCCGCCGCCGGCTGAACCTCGCGCCCGTCCGCGACTCGGAGGAGGTGGCAGGCCGGCCGCGACCAAAGAGAAAGCCCAGGCCCAAGAAGGGCCCCGGGGCCAAAAAGCCAAGCGGCGCCAATAAGGGCAAGGGCACAGGCAAGGACAGGGGCAAAGGCAAGGGCAAGGGCAAGGGCCGCAGACGCACGTGAGCCTTCGGCTCGCCCGGAAACGCGAAAGCGCCCACTCGTCGGCGTGCGGAAAGAGGTTGTGATCTCCCAAGGCGGTGATACCATCATCAAAGAATCCGCGGCGGCCTCGGGCAAGGTCATCCGGGTAATCCCGGACTGAGTATGGCTCTCTGCGGGAGAAAGCCGGTACGACAAACAAGTACAGTGCGGCGGCGATCCGCCGATCCATACGATAGCGACAGGAGACAGGACAATGACGAGCAATGACTTGACACGTCGGCAGTTCCTGAAGACCGGAGCAGTCGTGACCGCCGGATTGGCCGCGGGGCTGGGCGGGAACTTCGTGGCCCGGGCGGCGGATACCGAAGCGATCAAGAAGACGCGCAGCTACAACGCCGACATGGAGTACCGCCGGCTCGGCGCGACGGGTATGTGGGTCTCGGCCGTCTGCCTGGGCGGCCATTGGAAACGCGTGGGGGAGGTCACGGGCAACAGGAAGATCAGCGGGGTGTCCGTACCCGGCGACAAGGAGGCGGCCGACACGCTGCGGAAGAACCGCTACGACGTGCTCACCCGCTGCATGGAACGGGGCATCAACTACGTCGACTCCTGCACCAGGGATGAGATCTCCGTGTACGGCCCGGCGTTGAAGGGCCGGCGCGACAAGATGTATATGGGCTTTGCGATGTGGCCGCAGTGCCCGCGGAACAAGAAGTGGTGCAAGGCCGATCAAATCCTCGCCACCTTCGAGGAAGGCCTGAAGCTGGCGCAGGTCGAGTACGTCGACGTCTGGCGCCTGGTGGCCAGCACCCCGGGCAAGCACACCGCGGCCGAGGAGCAGGAGTTCGTCAAGGCCTTCGAAATCGCCAAGAAGCAGGGCAAGGCTCGCTTCACGGGCGTCTCCTCGCACGGCCGGGAGTGGCTCAAGCGGATCGTGGAAACCTATCCGAACCACTTCCAGGTAATCCTCTTCCCATACACGGCCAAGTCGAGGGAACTGCCCACCGACAGCCTCTTCGACGCGGTTCGCAAGCAGGACATCGGGACGTTCGGCATCAAGCCGTTCGGCAGCAATTCGCTCTTCCATAGCGCCAAGACGGCCGAGGAGAAGAGCAAGCTCGCCCGGATGGCTGTCCGCCACATCCTCGGCAATCCCGCCATCACGGCTCCCATCCCGGGACTGGCATGCGTCGAGGAAGTCGACAACATGGCCGACGCCATCAAGGAGCACCGCAAGCTCGACCTTGCCGAGGCGCGAGAACTGAAGCGCGTGACGGAGAACATGTGGGTGAACCTGCCGCGTGAGTACCAGTGGCTTCGCGATTGGGAATACGTGTAGGCCGCCGCGGCCCCTATGCGTGCAGCCCCCGAGGCGAACCGAGGAACTCCGATGGCTGAACCGGCAAGCGAAGCGGCCGCTCCGAAGAAGCGGCGCTGGCGCGCCTTCGTCATAAAGTCCCTCTGTGCGGTGGTTGTCGCAGCCATCTGCCTTGTCGGCGTGGAGGCGGCCATGGGGCCGCTGTCGAAGGCGGAGTTCTGCGGGAGTTGCCACGAGATGTCCGATGCGCACGCGAGTTGGCAAGAGTCGCCGCACCACACAAACGCCAGCGGCGTGAAGGTCACGTGTGTGTCCTGTCACCTCCCGCCACGGGAGCACTACGTCGCTCACATGCGGGAGAAGGCCTCGACCGGCGCCACCGATGCCTGCGTGCATTTCTTCGGCGAGTACGATGGCGAGGAAGCCCGACGGTGGGTCCGGCAGAACTTGCCGAGCCGGCGATGCTTGTACTGTCACAGCAACCTGCGCGGCAGCTCCAGTTCGACGGCCGTCGGCGCGGTGCATGCCGCTGTCGTCGAGCAGCCCTCGGGCGGGGTCTACGCGTGCCTGATGTGTCACCGTAGCCTGCACGGTGCGAAGGAACCGCCCCCCTGGAAGAAGCCGCGCGACGCGGCGGACAATTCCTTCTGCTACGTCTGCCACCTCAACTTCGACGGGGAGGAGTTCGTCGCCGCCCATCGGGTGGCTGGCGTCGGGTGCGTGAAGTGTCACGGCGAGAGCCTCGACCACGCCGCCGACGAGGATCACGCGACATCGCCTGAAGTCATGTTCGCGAAGGCGGCCGCCAACGAGTCGTGCGCGACCGCCGCTTGCCACCCGGCCGCCAACATGGCCAAAGTCGTCAGTCACGGGCCGTTCCTGGCGGGCGCGGACACGCGGCGAAAGCACTGTACGGACTGTCATGGAAACCACCGGATCGAGAAGCGCCACCGGAAGTGGGACAAGAAGACCGGTGAACTCATCTGGCGGGATGGGTACAAGATCGATGGTATGGGGGGGATGTGATCATTGTCCTTTCGGCGGAATGCGGACTCAGGGAGCGACATTATGGATACAAAGTTCAGCAGAACTCGGATGACCCGTCGCGATGTGCTCACCGGCGCGATCGGGGCAGTTGTCGTGGCGCCGCTGTTGGCTGCGGCCGAGAAGAAGAAACGTTGGCGGATGAAGCTCTCCACGTCGACGATCCAGTTCTCGAAGTTGCCCATCGAACAGGCACTGGCGCGGATCGCGGCGCTGGGCTTCGACGCGGTCGATATCTGGTCCGCCCATGCGGGCTGTCCGCATCTGGACGACGTGGCCGACCGGTTGGGGGCGGCGGGCCTCAAGGAGCAACTCGCCAAACACAAGCTTGAGCTCTACAGTTTCTCGGTCTACCGGGGCGGATACGCGAAGTACGCCAAGCGGCTCGGCGAGGCCGGCGGAGGCGTGGCGGTGCGGGGCAGCGGCGGGGGCGCAGGTGGCAAGGGCCTTGCGGCGCGGATGAAGACGT
>JAUWQU010000300.1 GCA_030610965.1 Phycisphaerae bacterium | reverse complement strand
AGCGGGGTAGTCGGTTAGCTCCTCCTGATCGCCGTTCTTCTGGAGGAGGGTGCGACAGTTCGCAAAGCCAGGGACAAGAACTCTGGCCTGGCCCCTGTCTGCGCTGCGCGTCGGCAGGAGGAGCCCCGTAAACGGGGCTATTCGCGCGGCAACCGATTGATTGGGGCGTCACGCCAGAGTCAACACGCGCTTCGGGCCCACCAAGGGCGCCCTTCAACACGTTAAGAGTCCGGCAAACAGTCGTGCAATGTGCTCTTTTGCCTCGCGATAGGACAGGAGGAGCTAACCGACCACCCCGCTTATCTGATTACGTTTCAGCATGTGATTTTCCTTAGACTGATCGCCAATGCAGTTCATTGGCGATTGAGGTGTGAATATCTTCAATCGGGTAGACAATCGACACGCGGCCCAGCCGAAGGACCTTGGGTTTCTTCCACAAATCCCAGGAGTGCGCCCCGACGCGAATACTGAATCCCTTCCCAACCATCGAGCGAGAAACGGTCACCGTGGCGATGCTCCCGGGGGCGAGGTAGCACGCCGTGGGGCGTCGCGCCGGCTTTTCGGTATCCATGACCGGGATTCCCCAACAGGCCGGATGGGAGGCGTTAATGAGTCGAACGTGTACGCTGGTCGGGTCAGCCGGCGCGTCAACGGCCCCCGGGAAATAGGAGGCCGTCTTGAATGCGGCGCCATCAAGGACCTTGCGGAACTTCTGAAGGTTGCCCGGCGAAAATGCGTGGTCGAGGAGGCCCTGCAGGAAGGCAAACATCGCACGGCCCAACTCAAGGCCACCGGCGGGCGTTCTCGGGAATCCGATCCGGGTAGCCTTGTTCACGAACAACGGCCCCACCTTGGTCTCGTAGCGCGATACCACATCAAGGGCTTCACCGATTATGCTGGCTGTCTGCCCGATCAGTTCAATGTTCTTCTGGATGATCGCCGCTTGTCGATTCAGCCCCTGTGCGTCCAAGGTCGCCGTTTTATCGATATGCGCCTTGAGCTGCTGCATTGCCCGGGACAACTCGGTGCTTGAGGCGGGTCCCGCCTGTGCAGAACTTAGCACGACTGCAACGGAAAGACCGAATAGATAACAATAAGCTCTTCGCATAATAGAATCTCCTAGCTGACTTGCCCGAGTATCTTCTTCTTCACGCCGAACTTCAAGGATCACCGGCGCCGTCCGCCTTGATATCGGCCGCATGATGGCAGGCCACGCCGTGCCCCTCTTCCAGCTCCTGCCAGATGGGCGTCTCGATCTTGCAGATCTCCGTGGCGTGGGGGCAACGGGGGTGGAAACTGCAACCCAGCGGGTAGCCGACAACAGCCGACTCAAGCAGGATACCCGTCGATGGTGGGCGGTCTTGTGGTCCCCAACGGGGCTCTCGTCACGGCCGGGGATGTACAACCAGCAGTCCGGGTCGTCCTGGAGTATGTCGATCGGTCGCATGCGGCAGACCTCCGACGGCCTCATTGCTGTGAGCCAAGCCAGCCGGACCATGTCGGATACGACGGTCGTCAGCCTTGCGATTACGGCTTCCAGTTCCTCTTCGGTGACTGGGCGACGCTTGGGCCGGTCATTCGCCGTGGTCCTGCCAGCTCGTAGGGGGCGGACCTCTTTCAGAAGCTGTGCCTGGGCATCGGTGGTGATCTGCCTGCCTACACCCCATCGCCACATCTTGTGGATTTGGTTGATCATTCGGTTGATGCTGCTGCGACCCAGCGGCTCGAATTTGTCGCCGTCCTTGTCGCCGCGTGTGGGCCGCAAGAAACGATAGGCGACCATTGCCTCTTGTACAGCTTGGAGTTCTTCCGGTCCGAAGTCCGCAACTGGCCAAGCAACATACTGGCCGAGAAATTTTCTGATGCGGCGAATCTGAAGCAGTTCCGGGGACTCAAGCCCATTTCGGAGGGGCAGAAAATACTTTTCGGCCCAATCGCGGTACTTGTCATAAAGCTCACCTGCCGATAGAATGGCCTTTCCATTGACGAGGGTCTAAGTGGCCTGAGAATGGACGTCAAATGCCGATGTAGCTCAGTGGTAGAGCACAGCTTTCGTAAAGCTGGGGTCGTGGGTTCGACACCCACCATCGGCTTTTTTCGCGTTTCATGCGGAAGGGGGCAGCCGGCCGCGACTCGCCCCAACGCAGATTATGGGTGAACGCGCGTTTCGGGGTAGAATGCATCCATGTGCGAACTTCGAGAGGACATCGAGCGGGCACAAGCGGAGCTTCAGCGGCGTCTCGTCGCGGCTGAGGGATGGGACGATTCCTACGAGGCGGCGGCCCTCGAATACGCCAGGCTGATGGTCGCGGCCGGCATTGACCAGCAGGAAACGTTGTGTCGGCTCAAGGCGGCCGGGATCGCGCCGAAGTGGGCCTGGAGGATTCTAATCGCGGCCGAAAAGCAGGCCGAGGAGGCCGCGTTGGTCGGCGCGACTCCCGTTTGTCCGCACTGTTTGACGCCGGTGGGGCAGTTCGATCATTTCTGCCCGAAATGCGCCGGGCCCATCACCGCGATCGCTTCGTTCGACCCGATGGGGCAGATCTACTCCGCCGGGCGGGCGTACAGGCTGGCCGCGACGGACAAGAACCCCAAAGGCCTCGTGGTGCTGGCGATGTGGCTAATCTTTGGCCCGTTGCTGTTCAGCGTGCTCTGGGTGCTGTCCATGTTCGCCTCGTCATGGGGGTGGATCGCCCTCTGGCACGGGCATATTATGCCGGTGGACGCGACGGTGCAGGCCATATGGTTTATCCTCGTTTTCGGGGCCTTTGCCCTGTACTCGGCGATCCTGCTGAAGGTGACCGCCCACTGGCTCCAGTCGCGGCAGCAGCAGATCGGCGGCGACGGCCCCGCCAATGACGGCGAGGACCTGGCCGGGGGCGAGAATGCCGACGACGAAGGCCAAAAGGGTTTGCGTGATTCGCGGGAACTGCTGTAACATGCGTCCGGTCGGCTTGCGGAGGGCGCTGGGCACGCCGAGAAGGAAACAGGAATAAGAAACACCGCTATGACCGACTGGCAGGGCAAGAACCTTCTGTGCTACGGCGACAACCTCGGGTTCCTGACGGACTCGGGCCTGCTGGGCAACGAGTGCGTGGACCTGATCTACCTCGACCCGCCATTCAACAGCCAGCAGAACTACAACGTCCTGTTCAAGGAAGCCTCCGGCACGCCCGAGGCCGCCCAGATCAAGGCCTTCGAGGACACGTGGACCTGGGACATGGCCGCCAACGAGGCCCTGACCCGCATCCACACCGACCCGGCCGTGGCCGCGCCGCTCGTGGAACTCATGAAGACCTTCATGCAGTTCCTCAAACCCTCGCCCATGATGGCCTACCTCGTCCAGATGGCCATCCGCCTCGTCCACATGCACCGAGTCCTCAAGCCCACCGGAAGCCTCTACCTCCACTGCGACCCGACGGCAAGCCACTACCTGAAGCTGATCCTCGACGCATTGTTCGGCCCTAAGCGGTTCCTGAACGAGATCATCTGGAAGCGGTCGAGTGCCCATAGCGACACGAAACAGGGAATGCGCCGGTGTGGCCGAGTTCATGACGTGATCTTCGCTTACGCAAAGAGCGAGAGATACACGTGGAATCCGCGGTTCCTTCCTTATGGGGCTGACTACGTCGACAGCGAGTATCGGCACATCGGGAAAGACAAACAACGGTACAAGGAAACTGATCTGACCGCCGCGAGGCCGGGAGGGGACACGGAATACGATTGGCACGTGAAGCGGCAAAAGAGGAAGGGCTCGCGGTGGGAAGCCGACCTGGACGGGGAGTACGCCCGTCCGCGGCAGGGATACGAATACAAATCGGTTCGTCCGTACAAGGGGCGATACTGGGCATATTCCCGAGAGAACATGGTCGCCTTCGCCATGGAAGGCAAGCTGATCCACCGTGCGACGGGAGTACCTCGGCTCATCCAACTCGCAGAGGAGATGCCAGGTGTCTCGGTGCAGGACATCTGGGATGACATTCCTCCTGCTCTTGGCGCTCAGAAGCTGGGCTACCCCACGCAGAAGCCGCTGGCACTCCTGGAGAGACGGAACTGGATGTCATCGTAAGTCTCCCAGAGCAGAGCGATCCCTATCGGATAGCCGCGCATGATCGAGTCGAGCAGCATCCGGATATCCCGCTCACTCCAAACGAAGCTCCGCTGGATGGCAGGGAGAACGATGTCCCTCTCTCGGATCTGGTTTAGAAGGTTGACGATTATCATCTTGCTCTCCTCGATTCTGTATCGGGTTCGTAGTCCGTCTCCGTTCTTTGCCGTTGGCCGCTAATCATATTTCCCGCGCTGCAAACATGGTATGCGATAATGCAACGAGAACCGGGGGCCGTGGAGAGGATTCGCATAACGCCCGCTGATTGCCTCTTCGGGGACCGTCTGGCCGGGGCCGGTCATCCCCTGGTGTACGGCCTCTTCCTGTCCAGAACTCTGAAGACCTCAGCCCCCGGGGGGCGACACAAAGAACGTCCGATCGGCCGGGGTATTCGCCAGCGGCGCTGTCGCCCCTGGGGGCTCTGTTGATATTGGACCAAGGACCGGGGGCTTACGCCCCCGGCTAAGCTCTGCCAGCCCTTCGGGCCTAGAGACCAAACACCTTCTAAACCTTCTGAACCCTCTGGACCCTCTGCATCTCTGCGGTCAGTGCTTTTTGCCCGCTAGTTCAGGTCGCTTTGGCTTAGCAGTGTGGTTCGGCCGGAGCCGAGGCGGACTTCGGGCATGCCTTCGGGCCAGACGGTTACGTAGAGGCCGAGGTCGCCGGTGCGCTTGTCGGTTACGAACGTCGTGCCCATGTACCACCGCGGGAACTTGCGGATAAGCGAGAGGCTCGATCCGAGCGTCTCGCCGCTGTTGTAGTCGGCGTCGAACTGGAAGAATCCGCTGACCGAGTACTTCTCGTTGATCTTGTAGGTCGCGCCGACGGTGGCGATGGTCGAGTCGAGGTCCTCGATGCTGCGGATGCCGAGATAGTATCGCAGCCGCGGGTCGCGCTGGACGGCCAGGCCAAGGTTCCAGCGGCCCATCACACCGCGGTTGACGTCGTAGTTGCCGTCGGCGAGGAAGGTCGTCGAGTCGGAAATGCTCCACTGGTAGTCGACGTTGATGGCGTTGCGGGCGATGCTGTACTCCGGCCGGGAGAAGAAGAACCGCCCGTCGGAGGTCGGCGTGTCGAAGCCGTCGGCGTCGAAGAACGCGCCGGTAACGGCCAGTCGCATCCAGTCCACGGTCCGGCGGTTTTCGCCCTCGCCTCGCTTGGTTTGAAGCCGCTGGGCAACGGTCATGCCGACGCCGCTCTTTCGGCCGAGGTGGCCCTCAACGTCCGGGCTCATCGGATAGAGGTCGCCCGGGCCGCCGCCGTGGGCGCTTTCGCCCACGAATGCGACGATCTGGGGCGTAATGACGTGCTTGATGCCGTCGAGGTCCCACAGCCGGCTGTGAATGTCGCGATAGACGCGCCAGAAGTGCATGTTCGCCCTGACGCCGAGTTGGCCGTACTGCCGACAGTTCTTGCCCTCGTCCGGCCGGCCCATGAAGCCCAGCTCCGGATGGTCCGACCAGTACGATACCCGCCCGACGGCGTAGGGCACGACGTTGAGCGGCCCGAAGTGCATGGGCCAGTCGACCTCGTCTCGTGTGTCCAGCCGGGCCATGTAGTCGCTGTCGTCGGCGTGCAGGTCGTTGTC
>JAUWQU010000010.1 GCA_030610965.1 Phycisphaerae bacterium | reverse complement strand
CCGGGAAATTCTGGCTCGCCCGGACGTGGACGCCGTCGTCGTCGGCGCCCACGACAACTGGCACACGCCCATGTCCATTGCGGCAGCCAAGGCAGGCAAGGACGTTTACTGCCAGAAGCCGCTGGGGCTGGACTTCGGCCTGACGGACCTGCTTCGCGACACCGTCCGCCGGAAGAAGCGAATCTTCCAATTCGGAACGCAGTACCGCAGCAATGGAAGATACCGTCAGATGGTCCAGCTCGTGCGTAACGGCTACATCGGGAAACTCGAGCGGATCGAGCTTTGGTCCCGCGACGTGTCGCACGACATGCGCAAGTACGCCGTCAAGCCTTACGGCTCGGCCGTCGAAGTTCCGGTGCCCGCGGACCTCGACTTCGACGCCTGGCAGGGCCCTTCCCCGATGGCCCCGTACACCGTCGATCGCGCCACCTCCTGGGGCGGATACCATTGCCCCGAGACTTCCCTTGGTTTCATTGCCGGCTGCGCCATCCACGAGTTGGGACTCGCCCAATGGGGCAACAAGAGCGACGACGCCAGCCCGAGCCGCTATAAGGGAACCGGCAGCGTGCCCACCGAGGGTATCTTCCGAACGCTTGAGCGGTGGGACGTGATGTGCGAATACCCAAACGGAGTGAAGCTGCGTTTCATGGACTTCCGCACCGCCAAGCCGGTAGCCGCGAAGCATCTTCCCAGTTGGCATCCCAGCGACGGGGTAATCTTTTACGGAACCGAGGGCTGGATCAGCGACGCAGAGGGCTGGGCCACCAGCAACAAGGCGCTCTGGAAGCAGCAGCCCAAGCCCACGGATGAAATCCTGCCGGTCTCGCGGGAGCACAACCGCAACTTCATCGACTGCGTCAAGTCGCGGCAGGAAACGATGTGCCCGGTGGAGATGGCGATTCGGTGCGACGCGATCTGCCAGTTGGCAACCGTCGCGGCGATTACGGGCCGCGAGATTCAGTGGGACCCCAAGAAAGAGAAGATCATCAACGACACGGAGGCCGAGAAGATCCTCATCAGGCCGTTCCGCGAAAAATGGAAGGTCTGGTGAATCATGCACGACAGGCAACTCACGCGGCGCACCTTTCTCCAAAAGTCCAGCGCGGCTCTGGCAGGCGCCGCCCTGGCCCCTGCGCTTTCCACGCGGGCAGATGCCGGCGAAGGCCGCGCCGGCGAGAAGGCGCCCTGGCCCCTGCGATTGTCCACCTCGACCGTGCAGTTCGGCTCCTTGTCGGTGGAAAAGGCCTGTGAGCGAATCGCCGCATTGGGGTTCGCGGCGGTCGACTTCTGGCATGCGGGCTTCGGATCTCCCCATCTCGACGACATCGAGAAGCGGCTGGGGCCCGAGGGCCTCAAGGCCCTGCTCGCCAAGAACAAGCTGAAGCTCTATGCGTTCACCTGCTATAACGTCGGCGCCAAAGCAGTCTATTCCCGGTTTGCCGAACTGCTCGGCAAGGCAGGCGGGGGCGTGGCGGTTCGCGAGGCCCGCTACGGCAAGGTCAAGGACCTGACCGCCGAGATGAAGGCCCTGCTGGAGCAACTCAAGCCCCAATTGGAATTGGCTGAGAAATACAATTCGCGGATCGCCATCGAGAACCATGCCGGCAGCCTGCTCAATTCCACGGATTCCTTCAAGGCATTCGTCGAACTGAACTCGAATCCTCGTCTGGGAATCGCCTTGGCGCCGTATCATTTGCAGGCCGCGAGAATCTCCGTCGAGGATGTAATCGGGATTGTCGGCAAGCAGTTGATGTTCTTCTATGCTTGGCAACATGCCAAAGGCATGAAGCAACTGCCCGGAGTCGGCCCGGCCGACTTCACTCCCTGGATTGCGGCTTTGGCCAAGGCAGGCTACGCCGAGTACGTCAACCCCTTCATGCACGGCCATCCCGGCCCGGATGAGATGGCCAAGGGATTGGCGACGGCCAGTGATTACCTTGTCCGATGCCACCGAAAGGCCCTGGCCACTTCCTAGCCTACAACCATGGGGGAAAAACGGGTCAGGGGGAAAAACGGGTCAGGACCCTTTTTTGGGGCAAGAAGGGGGCTCCCATCTTCCCCGACGAGGTTCGCCCGCTTGCTGACGAACGAGTCGCTGCCCGACGGGCGGCCATCGAACGCCTCTGGGAAGATGGATTCGGGCCGCATCATGGCCCATGGCCGGGCCAATGCCGATCTTTCAGGGCCGGAGAAGTGCTTGCCGATCTCGAAGATCGTGATAGACTCTTTGGAAAGCCCCACGATGGTCGTGGGCACGAGTTCATTCGGGAGACCCCGGATAAATCTGTACGGCCCGGCTGCCCCGACGTTGGGCATCCATGGCGTGCGGCATACTCGGTCGGCCGCTTTAGGCCCAACTGCTTCGATGGAGGCACGGAAAATGAAGTCCCTCAAACGCCGCGATTTCCTCAAGGGCGCCCTGGCCGCGACGGCCGTCGGCGTGACGCCATTCACTATCCTCAAGGCCGGGCCGTCCCCCAGCGACAAGCTCAACGTCGCCGTCATCGGCGTGGGCTCGCAGGGCTCCTACAACGCCCATTCGGTTTCGAAGACCGACAACGTGATCGCCTTCTGCGACGTCGACAGGGAGCGGTCCGGCAAGCACATCGCCAAGCTCAAGAACCTCCAGGGCCTGAAGCTTTGGACGGACTACCGGGTGATGTTCGACAAGATCGGCAACGAGATCGACGCCGTGGTCATCGCCACGCCCGAGCACGCCCACTTTGCCGCTGCCATGCACGCGATCCGAAGGGGCAAGCACGTCTACTGCCAGAAACCCCTGTGCCATACCGTCAATGAAGTCCGCCTTCTGACCGAGGAGTCCAAGAAGTACAAGAAGGTTGTCACGCAGATGGGCAACCAGGGCCATTCCACCAGGAGTTCGGCCTTGCTGAGGGACTGGGGCCTGGCCGGGACGGTCGGCGAGATCCGAGAGGTCCATGCGTATTCGCGGAAGAACTACTGGACGGACAAGCCGCTCGCCGCGGCCTCGGCCCCGCCGAAGACGCTGAACTGGGACCTCTACCTCAACCGGGCCGAGAAGATCCCGTTCAGCACGAGTTACATGAACCGCGAGTGGATACGGTACAGCCACTTCAGCGGGGCCGTCGGCGACATGGCCGCCCACATCCTGGACCCGGCCTACTACGCACTGGACCTTCGCGTGCCTCTCAGCGTGCATGCGGAAGTGCCCATACCGGCCCAGCCCGGCTCGCTGCCGCGGGGAGGCATTATCACGTGGAAATTCGCCGCGCGCGGCAAGAAGCCCCCGGTGACGATAAAGTACTACCTCGGCGTGGGCATCGATTTCCCCCACCCCAAGCACCTCGAGAAGAACCGCAAGGTAACCACGAGTGGTTCGGTGCTGGTAGGCGAGAAGGCCTCGATCTCGGCCGGCAGCCACAGCCAGGGCGCCCGGCTGATTCCCGAGGTCGCCATGAAGGAGACCCCGCTGCCGCCCGAGGCGGCGTTCCGCTGCAAGGGCAAGACCCACTTCGAGAACTGGTCGCTGGCGTGCAAGGGCCTGGACACGGCCATGTCGTCGTTCGACTACGCCGGCCCGCTGTCGGAGATCATCGTGCTCGGCGACATCGCCCTGCTGCACCCGGGCGAGACGTTGCTCTGGGACTCCAAGAACCTGAAGATCACCAACAACGCCGCCGCCGACAAGAGCCTGTTCCTGCGCCGCCTCGATCCCCGCGACGAGATGAACTGGTACTAGGCCGGACTATTCACGTTTGATATGCCGCGGACGCGGTACCGCGCAGGAACGATCTGGTCGGGATCTTGACCTTCAGATCCAGAGGCTTCGTGTAGGCTCGCTGAGTGGAAGCAGTCTGCTACCGTCCTGACATGGACTTGCTCGTGGATGATCCCGGTTGCCCGTCCCCGGTATCCGCAGAAGCCCCTCGATCGCGATGTACATCGCGAGGGAGCCGAGAGAGGCTATCCGGGAAACATCGGGTACGGAGATGATTATGGCATCCAAACGGAACGCATCTATTACGAGAAGGCACTTCATGTTGTCTGCCGCGGCGGGCACGGCGGGGCTGCTTGTGGGTCGCTCCGCTTTCGCGGAGGCAGAGACCAAAAAGCCGAACATCCTCTGGATCACCAGCGAGGACAACGGCATATCCTGGGTAAGCTGTTACGGCGGTACGAACGCACAAACACCGGCAATCGACCAGCTCGCAAGAGAGGGTTTCCGCTACAAACATTGTTTCGACAACGCCGCGGTCTGCGCGCCGACCCGCTCCTGCTGGATCACCGGAATGTACGCCATTTCCAACGGGACGCAGCCGATGCGCAGCCGCAACAAGATCCCGCACGACAAGATAAGGTACTACCCGGACCTGTTGACCAAGGCCGGATACCATACGTCGAATCCCGGCAAGACCGACTACAACATCGGCGGCCGCAACGACAAGGACTGCTGGGACCACAAGGGCGGCAAGGAGCGCTACGGTTGGCGCACGCGCAAGGCGGGGCAGCCGTTTTTCGCTGTGGTCAACCTCGGTGACAGCCACGAATCCCGTGCGCACGGCAGCGTGGACAACCCGCCGAAAGACCCGGCGAAGATGAAGCTGTTTTCCTATCATCCCGATCTCCCGGTCATTCGGAAGAACTACGCGAAGTACGCCGCGGCCGTGGAGCGGATGGACGGGAAAGTCAAAGACACGCTGGAAGCCCTGAAGCAGGACGGGTTGTACGAGGACACGATCATCATCTACAACTCCGACCACGGCGGGGTGATGGCGCGCAGCAAGCGGTTTCTCTACTCGAGCGGCGTTCACTGTCCGCTGGTCATTCGGATCCCCGAGAAACTCAAGCACCTCTACCCGGCGGCCAGGCCCGGGATGACCGTGGACCGGATCGTGAGCTTTGTCGACATGCCGAAGACATGGCTGAGCCTGGCCGGCGCTGAGATTCCCGACACGTTCCAGGGCACCATCTTTCTCGGTAAGGGGACGGAGCCCGCGCCGAAGTATCACCTGGGCTTCCGCGAGCGGACTGACGAGCGACTCGATAACGTCCGCATGATCCGGGATGAACGCTTTGCCTACCACAAGAACTACATGCCCTTCGCGCCGGCTGGGCAGCACCTGGCCTACCTCTGGAAAGCCCAGGCGACAGCCGCATGGGAACAGCACCATCGGGAGGGAAAGACCAACGAGATCACCGGCCGCTTCTTCCGCCCTCGCGCGAGCGAGGAGTTCTACGACAACGAGGCCGACTTCGACAACGTACACAACCTGATCGACAGGGCCGAGCACCAGCAGAAGATCGCCGAGCTGAAGAAGGCCCTGCGCAGGTGGCAGTTGGAACTGTTCGATTCCGGGCTGCTGCCGGAGAAGATGCGGGAGCGTCGCGCCGCGGCCAACGGCCTGACCATCTACGAAATGGTGCGCGACAAGAAACTGTACCCGCTCGAGGCCTATCTGAATGCCGCCGACCTGGCGCTGGCACGGGACAGACGCAACCTGGACGCCTTTGTCAAATGGATGTCGCACAAGGACGAGGGGATGCGATGGTGGGCGATCGTCGGGCTGCACCTGCTGGAAAAAGACGCGGCCCCGGCCGCAGGGGCGCTGGACAAGGCGCTCAAGGATGAGTCGCACGAGGTGCGGATGATGGCGGCCTGGATACTGGTCAAGCTCGGCAAAGCCGAGAGGGCCCTGGCCTGCCTGGACGAACTGCTCTTTAGCGGCACGACCAACAAAGATATGCTTCACAATGTGCTGGATTGGATGGGCGAGCCCGCGCTGCCGCTGGTCAAGAAGTTCATCGAAAAGGGCGGAACCCGCAAGGGCCGCTACGGAATCGGAATTCTGGGCCGGATCGCGCAGCTCAACGGCTGGTAAGAAGGTCCGTCACGGATCGCGAGATCCAGAATGAAAACAATGAAAACACCGACCGCTATCGTTCTTGCGAGTCTTGCAGCCTGCATGATGCTGACCGGTTGTCAGCCGGCGTCATCGATTGATCCAATGAAGCCGTTGATGGACGGCCAGACGCTTGCCGGCTGGCATGCGGTGGGCGATGGGCACTGGAGCGTTGAAGACGGGGCGTTTGTCGGGCGAGCTGAAAGAACCAAGCTTTACGGCTTGCTGGTCAGCGATAAGACTTACACCGACTTCAAGGTCAGTTTCAGTTTCATGTGCGCGTCGGGTGACAGTGGTTTCTACATTCGCACGATCATCGAGCCGCCCGACAAGGCCAAGGGCTTGCAGGTGCAGGTCGGCCGGGCCGGCAGCGGCGTCGGCGGGATCTACGAGAGCTACGGCCGGCAGTGGTTGGATCGCCCCACCGCCGAGGTGGAAAAGCAGATCCTAAAGCCGGACGACTGGAACCAGATGGTCATTACCGCCGACGGCGGTGACATTGCGGTGCATGTAAACGGTGTGAAGACGGCGGAATTGAAGAGCGACCCCGGCCGACCGACCGGTCACCTTGCCCTGCAGATGCATAGTGGCAATACCATGCACGTGATGTTCAAGGACATCGTGATTCACCAACTGCCGTGACGTGCGTCAGGAAAAACGGGACAGGCTACCCTCTCGCTCCGCCGCTCCGGCGCTCACGGGCACTGGACGAGCCCGGCGGCCCAGAGGCATTCGCCGCAACTGGGGAACTGCTCGCTCGAGCAGTCGCGCTCGTTGGTCTGGCGCAGGTCGCAGCCGCCGCAGTCGCTGCATGGGGAGAAGTCGAACTCCCGCACACGCTTGCGAAACGCACGGTACTCATCGCCGCGCCAGATGGCCTCCAGCGACGCGTCGTTGACGTTGCCGAGATGGTACCGCACCACCTTCCTGCGGTGGCGGCGAAAGTAATACTCGTGGGTGTGCATCAGCGGCAGGCACGGGCTGACCGAGCCGTCCCAGCACACGGCCGTGCGGCCCTCGGTGACGAACCTGCACCCGGGTGACTGCCCCGAGACGCACTGGCCGTTGCTGTAGAGAAGCGTGCCCGCGCCGCGAAGCCGCTCGATGGCCTCGCTCGCAGGCGAGGCGGCGTCGAAGTTCGGCATGTCCACCAGGGGAATCTCCGGCGATGGCCCGCCGCCGCGGCCGACCGTGCCGGGCCGGCCGTAAAGGACGTCGTCGCAAAGCTCCGGCGTCGATGGGATAAGGTTCGTCACCAGGATGCTCGAAAACCCCAGCGCCTGCGAGAGCGACTTGAGCCGCGGAAGCTCGTGGACGTTGCGGCGAGTCGCGATGAACTCGATGCCGAGCTCGGGGGCGGCCGCGCCGCGCATCAGCCGGAGGTGATACAGCCGGCGAAGGTTCGCCGCCACGGCTGGGAAGCTCCCGGCGTGCAGGCCGTCACTGGCCGCCTCGCTCAGGCCGTCGATGGAGACCACCACGCGGCCGGCGCCCAGCTCAATCAGCCGCTCGGCGGCTGCGGCGTCCATCAGCAGGCCGTTGGTCACTATCTCCGTCGCGAGCCCGGCCGACCTGGCGGCGGCGAGGTACTCCCAGAACCGCTCGTGCCCCATCGGCTCGCCGTAGCCGCTGAAGTTCACCGTGATAGGCCCGGCCATGGCGGCGAGTTGCTCGACGAGCCGCCCGAACGTCGCGGCGGACATCGTCCCGCCGGCCTCGCTCCAGCTATTCCGCGGGCACATGGCGCAGGCGAGGTTGCACTCGGTGGTAAGCTCGACGTAGACCTTCTGAAGGCACTCATCGCCGGCCACCAGCGAAACCCCGCGCGGCCCGTGGTCGATCCGAAGCTCGACCTCCCCGCCGCCGGCGGCGCTGCCGCCGCCCATCCGCCTGACCTCCGCCTCCGGCAAACGAAGCACGCCGTCAGCGCCCATAGTCACCCGGCCGTCATGTCTTCCAACATCCTCCGCCATCGCCCCACCATACCCGCCGGGACGCCGCCAAAGCAACGGCAATGGCCCCGCCTGCCGGGGGCAATGACAAGACAGTCAACGGAATTGGGCGACAGGTACGAACGCGAAGGCGTCGCTATCATGGAGTGCGGCGGCGCAGACACCGCTTTGGATTGGATTACAACTGGTCGCACGCGCTTGCCTTGGCCGTGTTCGATCCAAAGCGGTGTCTCCATCCCTTCGGGATTCCGCCACGCGCACTCCATATTCACCCGCTCCCGGTCAAGAGTCTGCGCTACCTGCCGGATACCGTGGTTTGCGAAGCAACCACGCGGATTGGCGTTTGGGCGCCAATGTCCATAAATAACAAGTATTGCTATTTATCGTTATACCATGTAGAATAGACTTATGGGCAGGAAGGAGCACACAGCCATGAACGTATCGCTTACGCCGGAGTTGGAATCCCTCGTGCAGGCCAAGGTGCAAACGGGCATGTACCACTCAGCCAGCGAGGTCGTCCGGGAGGCGCTTCGCCTTCTGCGGGAGCGTGACGAGCTTCGCGAAATGCGTCTGGCCGAACTTCGCAAGGAGATCGCCGTGGGCCTCGATCAGGCTAACCACGGCCAGACCGCCCCGCTGAACGTCAAGGCCCTCAAGTCCAAAGCCCGCGCCGCCTTGAAAGGGCGACGCTGATGGGTCGCGTCTTTCTGACGCGCCAAGCGGAGGCCGACTTGCTGGAGATATGGTCTTACGTCGCGGACGACAATCCCGCCGCAGCCGATGGCTTGCTGGATGATGTTGGCGCGACCTGCGCAAGGCTGGCTGATGCGCCGCATTCCGGACGCCTTCGCGAGGAACTCGCCCCAAACCTCCGCAGTCTGCCCGTCGGTAACTACGTGGTCTTCTACCGGCCGGATAAGGACGGAGTCGTCGTCATCCGAGTCTTACACGGCGCGCGTGACTTGCCCGAGTTGCTCTAGCCTGGCGGGGGCGGACGGCCTCCCAACCCGGGCCTGGCACGGAATCCTCTTGGCCGGCGTTCTTGGGGGAACAGATAATGCTTAAGAACGATCTGTGGCGGGCAAGGATCCTTGCGAGTTGAACGGGATCTTCTTTTGGCGGGTAACTGTCAGTTGCATCCTCGAACAAGTGGAGATCGACGCATGAATACGCTGATGCGGCAAGTTACATGTCTGCTGGCGGCCTTGTGTCTGACGTCTTGCAGCTCTCGCCAAGGCTCAGCCACCCTCCCTCCCGACTTGAAGCAGAAGGTCGATGCTCTCTTGGTTCGCACGGAGGAAGACAGGGCTCTGGCCAATATCTCCGGTGCGGCTGGCTGGACGTTGATCCACTCTGCCGACCCGAACGAAATGAAGAAATGGGAACCCTTCTTCGAGCAGTTTGGAAAAGCTGGGAAAGCCAGACAAACTGGCGACTATTCGGGTTTTGAAGCTCTTGGCGGAGCGCGCGGAGTTGAAGATAAGTTTGCCGAGATGCTCTCCAGCAGCGATGGGTTCGTCCGGGGCTTCGGGGCCGTCATGCTGGGCGTATGCGGCGACGCAAACTATGTGCCACAGGTGGCGAAGCTGCTTTCCGAGAAGCCGCGAGAAGAGGGAGGCTTCGACCTCGGCTGTGCTGCAATGGGTTTGGGGCTGCTCAATGCACAGCAGCACAAGGCAGCCATTGCGGCCCTCCTGAAGGACCCTCGATCGCATGTGGCAGGCAGGGCGGCTCTGGGCCTGGGATTCATGAAGGCCAAGGAATACTCCGGGGAAGTTGCGGGGCTGCTTACCAAGCAACTCGATGGCGGCCATACCCAGAGTAATGCCCTGATGGCGCTGGCGGAGATGGATGCTCGCGACCAGGTCGGACAGATCGTCCGGATGCTGGACCCCAACAACGCGAGCGATGTGGATACGCCGGACTTGGCCGCCCTGGTGCTAGCGAGACTGGAGGCGAAAGAGTACGCCGGGCAGATCGCCGTGCTGCTGGGTGACCAATACCGAGCCGGCTCGGCTGCCTTGGCCCTGGCGGTGATGAAATCTTCCAAGCATGGGCCGGACATAGCTCGCCTGCTGAAATCACCCAACTCGCTCGTCCGGCAGGCCGCAGCCCTTGCACTGGGAGTGCTTGGTGCGCGAATCAGCATCCGCGATGTTGCGGCGCTGCTGAACGACAAGGAAGCGTTCGTTCGCCCCAGCGCCGCGGCGGCGTTGCTCTTGATGGACGCGAAGCAATACTCGCCTGGCGTCGTGGCGCAGCTAAAGGATTCATCGCATCTGGCAACCGAGTTCGACTGGAATCCGGTGCTGGCGGAGGAGTCGCAGCGCCAATTCGCAATCGCCAAGCAGCGCCTGGACCTATGGCAGAAGGATATCGTAGCGACAAGACCAAGCGGCGCTGCGACCAAAGGGCACTCCGACTGATGGCCCTGAGTGAAGGGCTCAAGTCTGCTCTTGCCGAGCCTTCTTAAGGGCTCCAGAGAGTACAGCCAGGCTAGACGATCTCTTTCTTGCCGGCCAGGAGGATTTGGGTGGCTTTGGCGAGGATTTCTTCTGGTTCGCTCATTCGGCCGGGGCCGGTGGTGTTGCAGGCTAGTCGGCCTTCGGCTGGGCCGATGACGTGGACGGACCAGGTCTTGAGGCGGGCGAGGTTATCCTGGGTTGGCGGGGCAAGCCACATGCGGGTGTTCATGGCCGGGGCCATGAGTATCGGGCAGGCGCCGTGTGCGGCCAGCGCGAGCGTGGATACCAGGTCGTCTGCGATGCCGGCGGCCATCTTGGCCAGGATGTCCGCCGTGGCAGGCGCGATTATCATCAGGTCGGCAGAGCCGGTCAGCGAGACGTGCTGCGAGTCGAAGTCCTCGCTGGACTGCCACAGCGAGGTGTAGACCCGCCGGCCGGTGAGGGTCTGGAAGGTCAACGGCGTGACGAATCGCCCGGCCGCGTCGGTCATGGCTACGCGGACGGCGGAACCGGCCTGGACGAGCCTGCTGGCGAGCATCGCGACCTTGTAGCACGCGATGCCGCCGGTAACGCAGAGCAGCACGTTCTTGCCGGCAAGCGGCTGGTGAACGGGCGGGGCGTCGGGGTTATCGTTCATGGCGTCGATCTCCGCATGGAATCCTACCGCGGTCGCACACGGGCCTTCGGTCTGTCCGAGAACGCCACGCGGCGCTACGTCCACACCCAGGGATTGCTATCCCTGGGCTTGCGAGGACTCTCTTGCTTCCACTCATTGCATTCTGCTGAAAACAAAGCCCGGAGTTCGCGGAGAGACAAAAAGAAACGACATGGGAATCACGAGGACAACAGGATCGCATGGATTGAACAATGTATACGCATCCAAATCCATGTAATCTCATAATCCAAGTAATCCCCATCTGATGTTTCTTCTCTCCGCAGCCGGGGCCGTGCCAGTTGGGCATTGAACATTTGGCATTCGACATTCGCGGGCAAAGCCCGCGCGGCTACTTCTCGAGTTCGGCCGGCGTGGGGATGTCGCAATTCTCGTAGTCGATGGCGATCTTGTCTTCCAGGACCTCCTGGATGGCGACCTCGAGGTCGGTCCAGCCACGCCTGCGCTCGACGAGGGGCTTGGAGCCCTGCATCAGTTCGACCAGCCGCCTCTGAAGAAGGGCCGTCAGCTTGAACTTACCGCCTACCTTGTTGATGACCTCTTCGCTTTTGAGTGCTTCGATCATGGGCCGCTGCGCTCCTCATTGACTATGTCGACGACCTGCCGAACTGCCTGTTCGAGGTCGTCGTTGACCACTTTGTGTTTGTATGCTCCGGACCGCTCGGCGGCCTCGATCTCTTTTCTCGCGGCGGCGAGCCTTCGGTCGGCCTCGGCCTCGCCCTCGCTGCCGCGCCCGCGAAGGCGCCTGGCGAGTTCCTCGTCGCTCGGCGGGAGCACGAGGATGAACGTCGCCTCGGGCATCTTCCGCCGCACCTGCAGGCCGCCCTGAACGTCGATTTCCAGTATAACAGTTCGGCCCTGCTCGATGGCCTGTTTCACGGGTTTTTCCGGCGTGCCGTAAAGCCGGCCGAAAACGTCCGCCCATTCCAACAACTCGTCATCGTCGATCATCCGCTGGAACGTCTGGCGGTCCACGAAATAATAGTCGCGCCCGTCGACCTCGCCCGCCCGCGGCAGCCGTGTCGTGGCCGAAACGCTGTACGAGGCGCCGGTCCGGCGGATGACCTCCTGCCGGATCGTGCCCTTTCCGACGCCCGACGGGCCGGTGATAACCACCAGCTTGCCGAGTTTGATTTTCCCTGCGCTGCCGATTGGGCGTTCCTCTTTCGGGGCTACCCGGCTTTGCCTTGGGCTTCGCCGTCGCAAGCCCGGCTGCCCTGCTTTGCCTTGGCCTACGCAAGGCTGCGCCGCCTACCCCTCGACTCCGCTCGGGGTAAACCGACTACCGGCTACGGGCTACCGGCTACCAAACTACTCCACGTTCTGCACCTGCTCCTTGATCCGATCGATGGCGGTCTTGATATCCACCACATGCCGGCCTATCTCGGCGTTGTTGGCCTTCGAGGCGATGGTATTGGCCTCGCGGAGCATTTCCTGGGCGATGAAGTCCAGTTTTCGGCCTGCCGGCTCGGGAGAATCGCCGGTCTGGCGGAACTGCCCCACGTGCGCCCGCAGTCGGGTCATCTCCTCGGCGATGTCGCAGCGATCGGCGAAGAGCGCCACCTCCCGCGCGCGCAGGTCCTCGTCGATCTTGACCTTGCCGGCCCGCGTCAGCTCGGCCACGCGAGTGGCCAGGCGCTCGTGGTAGTCCACAACCACTTGCGGCGAGACCTCGGCGATGGCGGCGAGGTGTTTTTCGATTTCGTCGCAGTTTCCCAGCAGGTCGGCCTTGGTGTTGTCGCCTTCTTTGCGCCTCATGGCCGCAAGGGCCTCGACGGCCTGCGCGACCAGCGCCAGCAGCCCTTCGCGGGTGCTATCGACGAGCCCTTCGAAGCTCGGCGGCTCGCATACGCCCGGAAGCGCCACCAGGGTCGCGAGGTCCACGCGACACATGGGGTTCCCGACGTCGAGCGTGCGAAGCTGGTCGATGTAGCTTTTCAGCACGGTGGTATTGATCCGCCCGGCGGCCCTGTCCTCGGGCAGCTTCATCTGGACGCTCACCGTAAGCGTGCCGCGTTGGACGCGATGTCGTACGAGGGCCTCGATATCGCTCTCGGCCGCGGCCAGGAAGTCCGGCAGCTTGCACGAGAGCTTGAGGTAGCGGTTGTTGACGCTACGGATTTCCACGACGTAACTGACGCCCTCGACCTGCCCGGCGGCCGAGCCGAATCCCGTCATCGATCGTAGCATGAAGGCGTCTCCCAGATCGCACTGCGGCTGGTTAGTTTATTGCCGGGGCCGTGGTCGGCGCCGCGGGGACAGCCGGGATCGCCGGCGCGGTGGCAGGTCCGGCAGGAATGGTTGTCGGCACTTCCATGAACGGCGCGGCGGTCGTGTTGGCGTCGACCTTGGGATACGCGCCGATGGCCACCCCCGACGTCTCCCACTTCTCGCGGACACCCACGGCCTTGATGGTGCTGCCCGGCTCGACGTGCAGTGCCTTGGAATACTGGGCGCTGTTTTCGTCCGGGTCCTTGCCGTCGGTGGTGTAGCGTATCGCGGCGCCGTCGGTCGCGCATGAGAGCGTGACGGTCAGCGGCTCGGATATCGCCCTCGGCGGCGGCAGGAAGATCGGCCTGACAACGGTTCCTGACGGGGGGCGCATTGTGAGGTTCGTGGTTACGGCCATCAGCAGGAACAGGCCGGTCAGAACGATTGTCACCCACGTGAACACGTCGCCCGTCCGCGTTCCGAAAGCGCTGGAGCCCGCGCCGCCGAAGGCCGCGCCCAGGCCGCCGCCCTTGCCCTTCTGAAGCAACACGATAAGGATCAGCAGGATGCAGATCATCAGAAACAGCGAGCCGACCAGTATTTCCCAGAAACCCATTCGCCTATTCTCCTGCAAAACGCCGCCCACGCGAAAAACGCCGCGCCGGGCAACCTGTCTGCCCTATTTCCTGATGCCAATGCCCGCTTGAACGATTCCCACAAAGTCGGTCGCCTTCAGGGCCGCGCCGCCGACGAGCGCGCCGTCGATGTCCGGCTGGCCCAGAAGCTCGCCCGCGTTGGACGGCTTGACCGATCCGCCGTACTGGATCACCGTCGCCTGAGAGGCCTCCACGCCGTACATGTCGCCAAGCAGGCCGCGGATCATGGCGTGAACTTCCTGGGCCTCCTCGGGCATGGCGGTCTTGCCCGTGCCGATCGCCCAGACCGGCTCGTAGGCGATCGTAACGTCGCTCATCGCCCCGGCCGAGACGCCCTCGAGGCCAACCCTCACCTGCGTGGTCACCACGTCGGCGGTCTTGTCGGCCTCTCGCTGATCGAGCAACTCGCCGACGCAGAGGATCACCTTCAGCCCGTCGCCCAATGCCTTGACGACCTTGCGGTTGACCATCTCGTCGGTCTCGCCGATGACGTGCCGCCGCTCGCTGTGGCCGAGGATCGCGTGCGTGCATCCCACGTCCTTGAGCATGGCGCCGGAGACCTCGCCGGTGAACGCGCCGTTGTCCTCGTAGAACATGTTCTGGGCCGCCAGGGCACTCCGGCTGCCCTTGATCGCCTCGCCCACGGCCGCGGCGTACACCATCGGCGGCGCCACCGCCAGGTCGACCTCGACAACGCTGCCGATCTGCTCGACCAAACCCTTGGCCAGCCCCACGGCGCCTGCGCAATCCAGGTTCATCTTCCAGTTGCCGGCAATGAAGAGTCTCCTGCTCATGTTTGCTCCTTGAAGATAATCCGTCAATCAGTCCAGTTAACCGCCGGGATTCGCGCCGCCGCAATCGCCCGCACCGCACCCGCTAGATGGGCTCCGTCGCACGCGGGAAGCTGCCCAATACGTGCAGCTCGCCGCAATAGTGGCGGGCCTCGGCCAGCACCTCGATGAAGTTGGGGTCCTCGAAGTGACCCTCGGCGTCCACGAAAAAGAAATATTCCCAGTTCCGCCGCCGCGACGGCCGCGAATCGATGTTCGTGAGGTTGATCCCGTTACGCGAAAAAACGTTCAGCACGTCCACCAAAGCCCCGGCGCGGTGGCTCGTCGAAAACATCACGGCTGTCTTGTCGTTGCCCGTCCGCTTGGCGGGCTGGCGGGCTATGACAAGGAACCGCGTCATGTTGTTGGGGTTGTCCTCGATGTTCGCGAAGATGACCTTCAACCCATAAAGCTCGGCCGCCAGGTCCGAGCCGATCGCGGCCAGGTTCTCCTGTTTTGAGGCCATCTCCGCCGCGCGAGACGAACTGGCGACCGGAACAAGCTCGACCTCCTGAAGGCTCGTCGAAAGCCAGTTGCGGCACTGGGCGAAGACCTCCGGCTTGCTGGCGACGGCCGTGATCTTCTCGGCCGGACAGTTCGCCAGGAGGTTGTGATGAATATCCAGCACCACCTCGCCGCACATGTGAACGTGCGTTTCGAGGAAGCCGTCGAGCGTGTCGATCACGCCGCCGCCGCTGGAGTTCTCTATGGGGACGATACCCAGGTCGCAGTGATGACGGGCGACCTCGTCGAAGACCGCACGGATGTCGGCCAGCGGCCTGTACTCGACAGACGCGCCGAACTTCCGCTGAGCAGCCACGTGGCTGAACGTGCCCTGAGGGCCCAGGTAACCGATGCGAAGCAGCTTTTCCAGTGCGAACGAGCCGCTCATCATCTCGCGGTAGATCGCCTGGAGTGTCCGGTGTGGAAGCGGGCCCTCGTTGATGTCGCGGATGCGCTTCAGCACGGCCGACTCGCGGTCGGGGGCGTATACCGGCGTTCCGTCGGCCTGCTTGGCCCTGCCTACGCGAACGACGACCTTCGCCCGTTCGTTGAGCAGCCCCACAAGCCGACGGTCCAACTCGTCGATCTCCTTGCGGAGCTCGCCGAGGTCCTGCATCCTGTTGTCGTCCTGGTTCTCTTGATCCATGTTCAATCCGCCCAACCTGTGCGCACAAAGTCACCCGTTACGGGTAGTTTGGCACTTGTACACGCCCAAGTCCCGGCGGTCAAGGCATAAAAGAAGGACTAGCAGAAGGTCTCAGGTCATAGGTCTTAGCTCTTAGGGGAAAAAAAAGAAGAAGAGAACGAAGGTCGCGAGACAGAGGCTTCAGACTTCAGGGGGAAGGCTTCAGGCTACGGGCTACAGGCTTCAGGAGAAGAAACAGTGGCCGGCAGTTGCGAAGCTCCCGCCGTTTTTGCTGCGCCTGAAGTCTGAAGCCTGAAGCCTGAAGCCTGAAGTCTGAAGTCTGAAGTCTGAAGTCTGAAGCCTCAGACGCTATCAATTGATGGTTGTAGAATGTGTTATACGCATTCCGATTAGTTCTCGCGCGGATATCATGTTTTGCCCGGCGACGGGCCGGGGGAAGGGGACTGGCTCCGCAGCGGCATGCTTTTCGCCGCGAAGGTGCCTGTCCCCGCGGTTAGGCCGCCGTACTGGGACACCGGGGACAGGCACCGCCAAACAGCCGGCGGAGCCAGGCCCCGTTT
>JAUWQU010000471.1 GCA_030610965.1 Phycisphaerae bacterium | reverse complement strand
CCCTGGACCGTCACGCTGAGTCCCATGGCGGCGAACTGGTCGGACAGGTACAGCGTGGCTTCCTTGAAACCCAGGCTCTCGGCGGCTGGCCCGCCGGAGTTGTAGCGGTTGCGGTAGCCCTGATTGTAGGCCGGCCCGCCGTACAGTCCCAGCCCCATGTCCTGAACGGCCAACTGGTAGGCCTGGTACTGACTTTGGGAGACTTGGCTGACGGGGTCCCAGGGCGTCGGAGCCTGGGCCAGCGCGGGGACCGCCCCGCCCACAAGAAGCACCGCCACCATCACACCAATAACCTTCGCCTTCATAGCTCTGCCTTTTCCAAGGGCGCAGCCTCTCATTTATTTCCTGCGCTTGCGGATCAACGTCACGGCGCCAAGGGCCAGCAGGCAGGCAGTCGCCGGTTCCGGCACGATGCCGTCCCGTAGCGAATAGGTGCCCGTAACCACGCCGAGATCCACGTCGTCCCGTTCGTCCAGTGCATTCCACGTGCCCGGAGAAGCTGCCAACGCAAACGACAGGTCAGGGTGGCCAGGCATGGTCGTAGTAATAACCCCCCAGCAGTCGTTGACCTCGCCGCCGGACACCTGGAATTGTATAGTGCCCGGCATCGTCTCGTCCCAGGTCGTGTCGCCGATCCGCACGAGGAAGTACTCGAATTCGGCGTCGTACAGCCCATCGACAAGCTTGCCGTCAGCGGTGCTCGGAGCATCGAACCGGGCGATGACGCCGGCCGAGAAGTCTACCACCGCGTCGCCGACGATGTCCCGGTCAATGCCGAACGGCACCTCTGTGCCTGTCGGATCGACGGCCTGGGCCCACAGGTCGATGTAGCCCTCGACATACCATTTGCCCGGCGGCTCCGGCTGGGGGTTGAAGCCCGCCGCCTGGCCACACCGCACAAGCAACAACGCCACGGACACACAGACAATCATATACACGCCGCGATGACCGTTCATGGCAAGTTCCCTTTCAATAAACTCCGACAGACCATCCACCATGAGCACGTTGAGCGGCGCAGACCTCCTAAGGCGGGAACGCAGAGAACTGCCTTCCCCGTCCAAACTTAATCTTACCACAACGGGCCGATAAATCAAGTCGGAGATTCACGTCAACCCCAAACACCGGACATTTCTATTTGGGGTTGACAACCGTCCTTACGCAACCTGGCTGATGAGCCCCAAGTCAGCTATGAAACCGTCCGACACTGGTTGGCCGCAAAACAACCACGTCGAGATCCCAATGACCCCACCGAAAGTGTCACACAGGCGAACGCTGTTGTATGGCTTGGCTGTTGGGCTGTTTTCCGGGCCGTTCTGGTTTTTCCGAGGCCATCTTAGCTGTTTCAGAAGTGCTGTTGAGGCAGCGAGTGTGAAAAAAACCGGCACGCGCAACGGACAGACCTCGACCCGCCCGGCGACACCCGCGAGAAGCCAGTCCGACGAGGGGCTCGGCTTTCTATCCTGTGCATAGCGCCAGCCGAAAAAAGGGCTTGGGCCACAAAACACAACCGCCCGCAAGTTATTGCCTTGCGGGCGGTTGCAAACACTGGGGATGAAGGATTCGAACCTTCGCTAACTGATCCAGCGTCAGTCGTGCTACCGTTACACTAATCCCCAGTGAGGATTAAGCTTACGGCACGTTTTGGTAGCTACCTACCGACTCGATTGCATTATTCCTAGCAGCTTTTGGCGAAAAATGCAAGCCCCGCACAGCGGATTTTCCGGGTTGCTGGCGACCTTGAAGAAGATAACGCCTCACGGCGTCACTACAAGCGGATCGTTGACGAGCGGCGGCTTGCGGTGTTACTGTCTTGGCTGTGCCTGAGCCCTTCGCGGCCGGGGCCGGACGGCGGGTGAGATGCCTGACAATGCGGAGCGAATCATGGAAGATGCAGCCAGGGTTTTGGTCGTCGGCTCGATCAACATGGACATGGTGGTGCGGAGCCCGCACATGCCCGCCCCGGGCGAAACGGTTCTGGGCGATGGGTTCGTAACCTCGCCAGGCGGCAAGGGCGCCAACCAGGCCGTCGCCGCGGCCCGGCTGGGTGCCCGGTGCCGCATGATCGGGCGGGTCGGCGAGGACCCCTTCGGCCAGGCGCTGCTCGAGGGCCTGCGGGACGAGGGTATCGACTGCGCCAATGTTATGACCACCGCCGGCGAGCCGAGCGGCGTGGCGATGATCGTCGTCGATTCGCGCGGCGAGAACTCGATCGTCGTCGCCAGCGGCGCCAACGATCGCCTGACGCCCGACGACGTCTTCAGCCGGGCCGAGGCGTTCGGGGGTATCGACGTGGTGGTGCTTCAGCTCGAGCTGCCGCTGCCGACAGTGCGGGCGGCGATCGACCTGGCCAGGCGGAACAACTGCAAGGTGATCCTGGACCCCGCGCCCATGCCCAAGTGCCTCGCCCCGAGTATCTGCGAGGTGGACGTTATCACTCCGAACGTCACCGAGGCCGAAATGCTCACCGGCACCAAGACCGGCGAGGAAAAGGCCGACATGAACATCGCGATGGACCTGATCGCCCGCGGCGCGAAGGCGGCCGTGCTCAAACTCGGCTCGCGCGGGTCGATGGTGGTCACTGCCGACGGGCACATGGCCCGCGTGTGGGCCTACAACGTGGACATCGTGGACACCACCGCCGCGGGCGACGCCTACACCGCGGCCCTGGCGGTATGCGTGGCCGAGTGCAGGCCGCTGGTCGAGGCCGCGAGGTTCGCCAACGCCGCCGGCGCGCTGGCCTGCACGCGCCTGGGCGCACAGTCCGCCATGCCAACGCGACAAGAAGTCCGCATGCTCATGGAAGATCAGGAGCAATAGGCCGCCGGCTTCATCGACCTCGGTGACGGCGTGGCCGACGGCATGTTCAGCGGGACGGTTTAGGCGGATGGAACGCTGACGGGCGAGGCCCCAGAGGACAACCTGGCCCTGCGCGAGCTGGCGCAGATCATCAGGGAAATGGGCCCCGACGCTCCGTGATCGCCGGTCCCTACTCGCCCGTGACGGTCACGATCACCCGTCGGGTGCGAGGGCCGTCGAATTCGGTGAAGAAGATCGACTGCCACGTGCCCAGCACAAGCCGGCCTGCCTCTATGGGCACCGTCGCCTGGCAGCCCATCATCGAGCTTTTGACGTGGGCGGCGGAGTTGCCCTCGTTGTGCTGGTAGAAGCCCTGGCGCCATGGGACGGCCTTATCCAGCGAGCCCAGGATATCGTGGATAACGTCGGGGTCGGCGTTTTCGTTGATCGTGACTCCGGCGGTGGTGTGGGGCACGTAGACGCTGACCAGCCCCCGGCTGACCTTCGACTCCGATACCGCCTGGCTGACCTTGGGCGTGATGTCCACAAAGTCGTCCCGTCCGCTCGTTCGCAGCTCGAATGTCTTCGTATGGATCATGCGGTAATCTTACGTGCGCACAGCGATTGAGGTCCAGGGATTTCGGCGGTTCGGTTTTTTTCGGCGACCCGGCACAGGGATTGTGTCATAATTGCCGTCATTAAGAGGAGATCGTAATGAATATTATCGAACCGCACATTCACATGTATTCCCGGACCACGGACGACTACCAGGCGATGTACGCCGCGGGCATTCGCGTGGCCGTCGAGCCGTCGTTCTGGCTGGGCACCAACCGCCAATACGCCGGGACGTTCTTCGACTACTTCCGGCTGATCCTGGAGTTCGAGACCATCCGCGCCCGGCGTTTCGGCATCGACCACTACTGCGCCGTCTCTTACAACACCAAGGAGGCGGAGAACCGCGAACTGGTCGATGAAGTCCTGGCCGGGATGGGCGAGTACCTCGACCACGAGCGGTGCGTCGCGGTAGGCGAGATCGGCTTTAACAACATCACCGACAACGAGGAGTACGCCTTCCGCCGTCAACTGGACATCGCGCTGGCAAAGAACATGCTGGTGATCGTCCACCTGCCCCACTTCAACAAGCCCGAGGGCATCCGCCGCAGCCTGAAGGTGATCCGCGAGGCGGGCTTCCCGGAGGATCGGATATACCTCGACCACAACACCGAGGACACCATGGCCCAGGCACGCCAGAGCGACTGCTACCTCGGCCTGACCGTGTACCCGATATCCAAGCTCACGCCGCAGCGGGTCAGTGCGATCGTTCGCGAGTACGGGGCGGATAAGCTCATCGGTTCCGGCTCGGCGGACTGGGGCATCTCCGACCCGCTGGCGCTTGTGAAGGTGATAGACTTCCTCAAGTCCGACGGCCACGACGACGCGACGATCCAGAAGCTCGTCCGCGCCACGGCCAACGATTTCTACCGGCGCTGCGAGCGGTGGAAGCCGAACTTCGACTT
>JAUWQU010000055.1 GCA_030610965.1 Phycisphaerae bacterium | reverse complement strand
TAGAAACAGTCAATGGCGAGCATATCCAAAAACATGGGCGACCTCTGGCAGCGAACCGGCCTGATGCAGCGGGCGATGTTGCTGGGCATCCTGATGGGTGGTCTGGGCGCGGCATACTTTGTCGTGGACTGGGCCCGGCGGCCCTCGCTGGCCATGCTCTACTGCCGGCTGGCGCCCCAAGAGGCCTCGCAGATCGTCGAGAAACTCCGCGACGCCGGCGTGGCGTACGAGCTCAAAGACGGCGGGACGACCATCTGGGCCGACGATGGCCGGATATACGCCCTTCGGCTGGACATGGCCTCCGAGGGCCTGCCGGCGGGCGAGCAGGCGGGGTATCGAATTCTGGATGACGAGAAGATCGGCGCCAGCCCGTTCACGCAGCACGTCAACTACATCCGCGCCGTCGAGGGCGAGATTGCCAAGAGCATCCAGATCCTCGACGACGTGGTCAGCGCCCGCGTTCACGTGGCCAAGCCGGAGGGTTCGATCTTCGCCGCGGCCAAGCAGCAGGCATCTGCCACCGCCGTGCTGCGGGTAAAATCAGGCCGTCGGCTGTCGGGGACGAGCGTCGCGGCCATCGTTCACCTTCTTGCCGGCAGCGTCGAGGGGCTCTCGCCGGACAAGGTCGTCGTCGTCGATGCCCAGGGCAACCTGCTTAGCGGCAATGAGAATGCCCTGGCCGGCGGCGTGGAGAACCTCCTGGAGTACAAGGCCCGCGTCGAGCAGTACCTCCTGCAGAAGATCGAGGGGATGCTGGCCAAGGTGCTCGGTCCGGAGAAGGTCTCCGTCCAGGTAGACGCCGTCCTCGAGACCAGCCGGCTCAGCACCATCACGGAGACCTACGAGCCGACCAATCGCGTGATCTCCCAAGAGAGCACCATGAGTCGCAGCGGCGCTCCGGCAGAGGGGGCGTCGGCCGGGGAGAAGGAAGAAGAGATCGACTCCACCTACATGGTTGGCAAGACGCTGGAGGAGAAGACGGACCTTCCGGGCGACATCAAGTCTATTTCGGTCGCGGCGCTAGTGGACCTTTCCGCCCCGGCCACTGAAGGCGCGGCCGGCGCGGCCCCGACGAAGCTCACGATCAAGGACATCGAGGATATGATTCGCAGCGCCGTCGGCCTGCGGACCCAGGACGCGCTCACGGTTGTGGACACGCCGTTCCACACACCCGCGGCCGAGGCGACCGAGGCGGCCGAGCCGGAAGGGTTCTTCAACAAGGACTTCCTGCTGGAGGTCGCCCGGCGCGGCTCGCTGGGCATTCTCGTCATCGGCGGGTTGGTGATGCTTCGGATATTCTCGCGGCCGCGGGTCAAGCCCGAGGCGGCCCAGGCGGCCCTGGCGGGCGGCGACGGCTCGGGCAACCTGCTGGCCAGCGATCGCACGGACGCGGACCCCGACCGCCTGCGGGCACACATAACGCGGGCGCTTCGGGATAATCCTGACGAGGTCAAGCGGCTGTTCCTGGCCTGGGTAGACAGCGAGAAGGAGAGATCGTAATGGTTGCCGGCGGAGCCAAGAAGGCGGCGCTTCTCCTGATGAGCCTGGACGCGGGCAGCGCGGCCGAACTGCTGCGAAACGCGCCGCGGACGGTCGTCAGCGACATCGCCGTGGAGATGGCCCACATCGAGGCGGCCGGGCATGGCAGCAAGGCCGAGAGGGTAGAGCCCGCCAAGGAGTTCTTCACACTGCTTCGCGGGCGAAAGGCCAGGGCATCGGGTTCGTCGAAGCTTCCGGCTCTTTTGGAAAGAGCCGTCGGGTCCGAGCAGGCGGACGAGATCCTCAAACTGGCCCAGGCCGCGGTGCGGCAGCGCGACCCGTTCCTGGAAATCAGGTCGGCGGAAATAGACGACCTCGCCCGGATGCTACAGGGCGAGTCCGGTCAGGTTGCCGCGATGGTCCTGAGCGAGTTGACGGCCGCCGAGGCCGGGCGACTGATGCCCTTGCTGGACGAGCGAGTCCGCTCCGAGGCCGTTCGCGGCATGACCAGTGGCGAGGGCGCATCTCCGGCCGTGCGAACGCGGGTGGCTGCGCAACTGCTCGAACGCATGCACGTGAGCACAACCATTACCGCAAGCCCCGAGCAGAGTCAGAAGCTTCGCAAGGTCGCGATGCTTCTCCGCGGACTGGACGCGGACACGCGCGACGCGCTGCTCACGGCGATCGATTCGAACGACGCCGACGCGGGCAAGGGCGTACGCGACCTTATGGTGGTCTGGGAGGACGTCGCCACGGTGGCGGACCTCTCGCTCCAGAACATCCTGAGGCTGATAGACGCGAGAAACATGGCGTTGGCGCTTCACGAGGCGGATGCCGCCATCGCCGAGAAGATCAGCGCCAACATCTCCGAGCGGGCGCTGGCGCTGGTCGAGGAAGAGACATCGTTGATGCCCAACCCCAAGGCCGAAGACGTGACCAGGGCCCGCGACGAGGTGCTCAAGGCGATGCGCGAACTCAACGCCACGGGCCAGTTGGAATTCGAGGAAGAGGCGTAGCATGATCGACGCGACGGTCCAGATCGATGCCCCAATCGCCTCGGTGAGGCCGGTCGATCCGTCGGGAAACGAAACCGCCGGCCGGGCGACGACCGAGGCCGGCGACGCCGCGCAGGATCCGGGATCGGGCGCCGCGATCGATCAGGCTCGGCAGGCACTCCAGGCCGACCGCGAGGCCCTTGCCAGCGCCACCGCCGCGCTGGTCAGCGCGCTTCAGCAGACGGCGGGCCTGACCGAATCCGTGGTCCACTCGGCCGAGCAGCAGATCGTTCAACTTGCCATCGACGTCGCCCGGAAGGTGCTGATGCAGGAAATACAGGCCGGGCGGTACGAGATAGACCCGATCGTCCAGGCCGCGCTTTCGCAGGTGCCTGGCCGGCAGGAAGTCGTGGTGCATCTGAACCCCGACGACTTCGAGTGTTGCGGCCAGGCCCGCCAGGGCGAGCAGGGCGATTGTCCGGCGGGTGTCCGCTTCGTCGCCGACCCGTCGGTCAGGCCGGCGGAGTGCCTGCTTCAGACGCCCCAGGGAAACGTGCAGTCAGTCGTTGAGGAGCACCTCGGCGAGATCGCCGCGGCGCTGCGTGAACCGGAGTAGCCGCCCCATGACCTTGGACCTGGCAAAATACCGAGCCCGCCTGAACAGGATGAACCTGCTGCCTTGCCGCGGGTCCGTGGTCAAGGTGGCGGGCATTGCGGTCGAGTCCAAGGGCCCGCCGGTCGGCATCGGGCAGTTGTGCGAGATACGCCTTACCGACGGCCGGCGAGTTCCGGCCGAGGTCGTGGCGTTCCACGGCGATAACCGCATCCTGCTTCCGCTTGAGGGCATCGATGGGATAGCCCCCGGCGACTCGGTGACGCGTCACCCGTCGCCGGAGCACATGATGCTCGGCCCAAACATCCTCGGCCGGGTTATCGACGGCCTGGGCAGGCCCATCGACGGGCGCGGCCCCGTAGCCGGCCCGGACCGTTGCCTGCTGAGTAACCCATCGCCACCGCCGCTGAGCCGGCCGCGGATAACCGAGCCGCTGGCGTTCGGCATTCGCGCGTTCGACGGGCTCATCACCTGCGGGCGAGGCCAGCGGCTGGGCATCTTCGCCGGCAGCGGTGTTGGCAAGAGCACGCTTCTGGGCGAGATCGCCCGCTCCAGCGACGCCGACGTGAACGTGCTGGCGCTGGTCGGCGAGCGCGGGCGCGAGGTGCGGGCGTTTCTGGACGAATCGCTTGGGGCCAAGGGCCTGGCTCGCAGCGTGGTCGCGGTCGCCACCTCCGACGCCTCGGCCATTCAGCGGGTGCGGGTCGCGTTCACCGCGACAACCGTCGCCGAATACTTCCGCGACCGCGGCCGAAACGTGCTGTTCATGATGGACTCGCTTACTCGATTCGCACAGGCCCAGCGCGAGATCGGCCTGGCCGCGGGCGAGCCGCCGGCCACCAAGGGCTATTGCCCGAGCGTCTTCACTCTCCTGCCGAAACTCACCGAACGCCTCGGCTGCTCCGAGCGCGGCAGCATCACGGGTATCTACACCATCCTCGTCGAGGGCGACGACATGGCCGACCCCGTGGCCGATAGCGTGAGGAGCCTGCTGGACGGGCACGTCGTGCTCTCGCGGAAGCTGGCGGAGATGGGTCATTACCCGGCCGTGGACATACTCCAGAGCGTAAGCCGGCTGATGGACTCGATCGTGACGCCCGAGCACGCACTGGCGGCCCGGCGGATGCGGGCGGCTTGCTCGACGCACCGCATGGCCGAGGACCTCATCAACATCGGAGCGTACGCCGCGGGCAGCAACCCGAAGATCGACAAGGCCATAGCGATGATCGACCGGATCAACGCTTTCCTCATCCAGCCGTCCGGGACGCGATCGAGCTTCGCCCAGACACGCAAGCAGCTCGTGGATATCGCCGCCCCGTGGGACTTCCTGGGCGATAGCCAGTCCCCCCAAAAGAATGACGAGGTGACCGTATGAAACGGTTCAACTGGTCATTGCAGCGATACCTGGACGTGGTCCGGCAGCGAGAATCCGCGCTGCGAGCCGAGGTGCTCGCCGCGGTCCGGAAGGCATCGGCCGTACGACGGAAGATCGAACGCCGCCGCCAGGCGCTCGATGCGACGCTCCGCGGCCTGTCGGCCGAGGCGGTGGAATACCGCCTGCCGCGACAACAGGTCGCGGCGGACTGCTTTGGGGCCGAGCGCCAGGCCATGCGGGCGCTGGGGACGGAGCTGGCCCGGATCGAGGCCTTGCACAAGGAGTTGCTCGCACGGCTGAAGGACATTCGCGCCCGCCGCGAGACGCTGGAGAAACTTCGCGAGGAGGCCCTCGCCGAGCACCTTCGCCAGGCCGCTGCGGCCGAGCAGAAGCATCATGACGAAGTATCGCAGATAGCCTTCGTTCGCAATTCCGCCGGCTCGCACGCGGATTGCAGGAGCATGACGGCATGAGCAAGAAGAAGATAATCATCGTGGCAGGTTTGGCGGTCGTCACTTTCGCGCTGGCGATGGGCTTTTCGTTCCTGTTGCCAGGCGGCGAGCCCCGGTCGCCTTCGGAGCCGAAGGCCAGTGCCGACGGCACGGACCCCAACGCGATCTCCCTGGTTCAGCTCAGCCTTCAGGAGCGCGACCTCGATGATCTCGTCCGCAACCTTCGCCAGCGCATCGCCGACTGCCGGGCCCAGGCCCAGCAGCTAAACGAGCGGGAGAAGCAGATTCGCATCGTCCAGGACCAGCTCGCTCGCCAGGCCCAGGAACTGGAGGACCTTCGCGTCAAGGCCGCGGCGGCGCTGGCGACACTGCGCGAGGAGAAGGAGGCGATGCAGGCCGAGAGGGTTAAGATCGCGGCGGCCGACCGCGTGAACCTCAAGAAGACGGCCGCCATCTACGAGAAGATGGACGCGACCGCCGGCGGGAAGATCATGGCCGACATGTGCCTTCAGAACAACGAGGATTCGGTGGTGCGGATCCTTTACTACATGTCCGAGCGCAGCGCCGCCAAGGCGATCGAGGCCTTAGAGGACAAGAAGCTGGCCGCACGTTTGTGCGGCAAGATGAAGCTCGTAAACGAGCAAGTGCAGTAGAGAGGACCGACAAGTGGACATCGCAACGGCATTCGGTCTCTTGTTTGGGCTGACTTGCGTGGTCTGGGCGATCACGTCTTCGCCCGGGTCGTTGGTGTTTATCAACGTGCCCGCGATGGCGATCACGGTCGGCGGGATGCTGGCTGCCACGTTCATACATTTCTCGCTCAAGCAGGTAACGTCAATCGCCTCGGTGTTGAAGAAGACTTTTTTCAATCGCCTGCCTGCCGAGCAGGACCTGATCCAGAAGATGGTCAACTTCAGCGCTATCTGCCGGCGCGACGGGGCGCTTTCGCTGGAGAAGCACCTGCCGGACGCGGGCGACTCGTTCCTGGTAAAGGCGATGCGCCTGGTCATCGACGGCCAGACGCCGGAGGTCATCGAGGACCAGTTGGGCATCGAGATCCAGTACCTCCAGGAGCGTCACTCCGACGGCAAGAAGCTGCTGGAGTTCATGGGCGCCTCGGCCCCGGCCTGGGGCATGATCGGCACGCTCATCGGCCTGATCCAGATGCTCGGCGCCCTGGACGACCCCAGCAAGATCGGCAGTGGCATGGCCACCGCGCTGATCACGACGTTCTACGGCGCGTTCCTGGCGAACCTGGTATTCCTGCCGCTGGCGGGCAAGCTCGGCACGCGATCCAAGAAGGAAGCCCTCCTCAGGCAGATGATGATCGAAGGCGCGATGGGCATCTCGCGGGGCGAGAGCCCCACGGCCATTCGCGAAAGGCTCCAGTCGTTCATCTCGGTAAAGCACCGCGAGGAAGTCCGCCCGAACGTATAGCCAATGGGAAGAAAGAGGAACAATCTGCCGCCTCCCGAAGCGGGCCCGCCCGCCAACGGGTGGGTCATCAGCTTCTCGGACTGCATGACGAATATGCTGTGCTTCTTCGTGCTGCTGGTGAGCTTCTCGTCTTTCGACTCGAGCGCGCAGGGCAGAATCCAGGGCGCGTTCACCTCGATGAGCTCGCCGGGGCTGTCGGGCCGCAAGACCGACCCGACCGACTCCGTGGTCCCGCCTCAGCAGCGGCCTTTCGACCCCACGGCCGAGGGCGCCGAAAAGCCGACCGACGAGCCTCCCGAGCCGGTCCGCAAGACTCACCGAGACCCAGTGCCGAACGTCAAGGCGTTCCACGACCAGATAAAAATTCGCATCCCGGCGGGCAAGCTGTTCTGGGGCTCCGGCGATCTGTTGACCCCGGCCGGCCGCAAGAGCCTCAAGCTCATCGGCTCGTACATGCGGCTGCTGCCGGTCCGGGCGGTCGTGCGCCAGCAGGGCGCCTCCGATGGCGAAGTGGAGGATTTGGGCCTCAAGCGGGCCTGGGCGGTGGTCTCCTGCATCAGCGATGAAGCCCACGTGACTCGGGGCCGGTTCTGCATTACCAACGGCCAGGCCGACAAGGCCGCGGGCGAGCCGGTCGTGGAGATCCTCCTTCTTCGCAAGGAGGTGATCCGATGAGTCGTCGCGACCCCAAGCAGGAGCCCGAACCCAGCAGCGTTCCGAGCTGGGTGGTTTCCTTCGGCGACATGATAACGAACCTGCTGGCGTGCTTCGTGATGATGCAGGCGTTCGCGACCACACAGAGCCGCACCCTCTTCAACGCCGGCATGGGCTCGTACCGCCGGGTTGTCTCGCAGTGCGGCCTGCCGGACTGGATGTTCGGAAAAGCCGATGGGCCTGCGTTCGACTACCGAAAGATCAAGTACCCGACCCGCAATGACGATACCAAGGACGACGCCGATCTGTCGCGCATCATCGACATGCAGGAAGACCAGATCCGCCAGGCGTTCGCCGAGATGACCCAGGCGATGGAGACCCGCGGCCAAGAGGTGAGTGAGAAGCTGCTGGGGCTGCGGCGACTGGACGTGAAGTACCCTCCCGACGGGGTGGAACTGGATGAGTCAGGCCGCGGAGCCCTTAGCCAACTGACGGCTGAGCTGCGACAGGGCCTGGCTCAACGAAAGGCAAGGGTTTGCGTGATAGCCGTTGTCGCCCAGTCGGGCACGGACCAGCAGCGGTGGGTCCTTTCGGCCAGGCGGGCCAGGCGGGCCGAGGAGTATCTTCGGGGGGAGTTGGCCTCGGACATCCGAGCGGGCAGGCTGGAGATGATGTCCTGGGGCGTCGGCGAGGGAAACCAGTGGTGCACGCGAGTCGGTCTGGACAGGCCGGCCGACTCCATCATCCTTGCGATAATAGGTATTGGTGATAACAGTGGCTGAACCAGAAGAGACCAAGGCGGCCGATGCCATCATCGGCGGGGCCACGAAAGGGCCGGCTCTTGGCGGAGGCGGCAAAAGTATCATCTGGCTGTCGCTGCTGGTCGTGACGGTGGCGATCTGCGCCGCCGGCGGCTTTTACGCAGGGCGGGTCATGAAGACCGCCCAGGCGTCCGAGGCCGAGACGGGTTCCGATGCCGATCGGGCCCTGGCTGTTTCGACGCTGTCTGACGGCTCCGGTTTGTACCTGTACTACGACCTCGAACCGATAACCATCAATCTGGACGAGCCCCGGCTGGCCCGCTACGTGCGGGCGACGATTACGCTGGCCTTCGACGCAAAGCAGGAGTCGGAGGTGCTTAGGCAGGTAGAGAAGCGGCTGCCGGAACTCAAGAACTGGCTGGCGGTGTACCTGGCTGGGCGAACGCTGGACGATGTCCGCGGCGCCCAGAGCCTAAACCGCGTCCGCCGGGAAGTCTGCGAGGCGTTCAACGAGCAGATCTGGCCCCAACAGCCTCCCCGCATCCACCACGTGCTGCTTAAGGAGTTCGCGGTGCAATGATATCCCCCGGCCAGGACATGACCAGGGGCCTCGTCGAGCAGTTGATCAAGGCCGCTCGAAGCCGGCCCGCCCGGGCCGAGCAGTCCGAGGCGATGGATTTCCCCTTCGACAGGCCCCACCGCTGTACCCGCGGCCCACGGGCCCGGCTGGACGAGTTCGCCGGGCAGATAGCCGACTGCGCCGGCCAGAAGGCCCGGCAGATGCTCCAGACGCCGGTGGACTTCTTGCCTGCGGCGTGGGAGCAGCACTACGGCGGCGCGCTGCGGCAGACATCCGGCGAGAACTTGTGTCACGTCGTGGCCATATCCGTAGAGGGCGGCGACGACGTAGTCGGCATGATAGGCCTGTCGGCCGCGACGGCTACCCAGTGGCTGGCCAAGCTGTTGGGCGGCTGCGGCCCGGTCGAGGCCGACGACGACGAGGCAAGGGAACTGTCCGATCTGGAGCGCGACCTGCTGCTGGACATTGCCGCGGGCTTCGTCGAGGCCCTGCGGACCGCGGCTGGGAACTTCGGTGGCACAGCGTTCCAGGCGGCCCGGAAGCTGGGTGCCTGGCCCGATGCGCTTGGAGCCGAGGACGCCGCGGAATACTGCCTGCTGAAGCTTGCGCCCGAGCAATCCGGGCAGGGCGGCCTGGCGATTCTGCTGACAGGGCCAACCGCGGCGCTGCTGGCCGGCGAGCCGGCGCCCCGCGCCAGCCGCGCAACTGGACGCGCCGCCATGCGTGCCCACGTCGATCAGATGCCCGTCGAGGCTCGCGCCATGCTCTCGGCCTCGCTCTCGGTCCGCGAGGTAATGGCCCTGGCGCCGGGCGACGTGGTGGTGCTGAACCAGCCAATAGACGAACCGATCGACCTGGAGGTCGACGGCAGGCTCGTGCTCCGCGGCCATCCGGCCAGGCAGGCCGGGCAATTCGCCATTCAGTTCGCCGAGTTCTGTTCTGAGAAGAAGGTAGTAGGTAATAGGGAGTAGGTAGTAGGGACCGGCAGAAGAAGAAGGTAGTAGGGAACGGCAGAAGAAGAAGGGCTTAGTCCTGCCCGCCGTAGCTTCGGCGAAGGCGGGTAATAGACAGAAGGACGATATCGATGAGCCAGACCGAACAAGAGGCCGCCGCCGACGAAGCGCCCGAGCCGACCGACGCCGCCGACGCAGCCGAGGCCCCCGAACCCGCCGACGCAGCCGAGGCTCCCGAACCCGCCGAGGCCGCCGACGCAGCCGAACCCGGCCCACAGGTTCAGGAGGCGCTCCTGCCCGAGGTCGAAGACGCCCGCCAGGCGCCGGGTGGCGGGCAGATCGACATACTGCTGGACAGCCCGATGTCCGTGACCGTATGCCTCGGCCAGGCCCGCCCGGCCGTGCGGGACCTGCTGGAGATGGGCCCGGGCTCGGTGCTCAAGCTGGACCGGCAGGTGGGAGAGCCGATCGACCTTTTCCTTCGCGGCGTGCGTTTTGCCACCGGGCACCTGGTGGTGGTTGACGACCATCTAGGGGTGCGGATAAAGGAAATCCTCGCCACCGGCCAGGACGCGGAGGATGCGGGCGGCGCCTGAGCGTCCCGGCCACGACCCAACGATGGCCGAGTGTATGCTTTTTCTACAATGTGTCTGATTTTTCCACGGGCGACGGCTCCCTGTCGGCTCGTAATCCCCCTGAATTGGCCAAATGCTGGTTTGGCATGGTTTATGCATCCGGTCGGGTATGAGTCCTTCTCTGGCATACGCCATGCGCGGGCGGCGGTCGCGGCTATTGCTGCTGGCAGGGGCATTGCTCCTGCTGCCGATCTGCCTTCAATTGGGCATCGGCGCGCCGGCATCGGGCCCCGTGGCGGCATCGCCTGGGGGCACGTCGGCTGTGGCGTCGCAGCCGGCCTCGGCTGTCGGCACGAAGGCCAAGACCCAGCCTGCCGGTTGGAGGGGCTACAGCAAACAAACCGGCGAGTTCGGCGATACCGCCTTAAACGGTCCACTCTGGCAGATGATCGGCATCGTAGCGGCGATTCTCGTGCTGGGCGTGGGCGGGC
>JAUWQU010000105.1 GCA_030610965.1 Phycisphaerae bacterium | reverse complement strand
CCGGCGGCGCGGCTTTAGGGCGGGGGGGGGCGCAGACCCCGGTTTGGATTGGGGCGATTCGGTGGGGTGCGAGCCAACGCGGTGGCGCGGCCACCGCACTCCATATTCACTTGTCTTGTCGATGAACCCAGTCGCCAGACGCGGCCATGGGGCGTTTTCGGTCGAGAGTTCAGGGGCATCGTCCGATATTGATTCAATGGTGCGGCCGGTCTTTGCTCGCGCAGAACACGGGCGGGTCCGGCTGCGTAGGATGGCGGCGAGATGGGCGAATCGGACAAAACTCGAAAGCCTGACGGTATCGGCGCCGATGGCGGCTGCGCAGGTGGGACGCTTGCTGCCATCGTCGAAGCGATGCGGCCGGCGCACTGGGTCAAGAACGCCTTCGTCGTCGCGCCGATCGTCTTTGCCAATCGCATCGGCAGCCTGGCCGCGTGGGCGCTGTGCATGGCCGCGGTGACGGCGTTCTGTCTGCTGAGTTCGGCGGTGTATCTCATCAATGACGTCTGCGACCGCCAGGCCGACCGCTCGCATCCGTCCAAGCGCAACAGGCCGGTGGCGTCGGGCAGGCTCTCGCCGGCGGCGGCTCTGGTCGCGGCGGTTATGCTGGCTGCGGGCGGGCTGGGAATCGCGGCGGCGGTGTGCGGGCTGTACCGCGTCGAGGGGACGGCGCTGCACGGTTGGGGGCTGCTGGTATGGTCGGTGGCGTACTTCGTTCTGAACCTGGCTTACTCGACGTGGCTGAAGCGCAAGATCATCATCGACGTGATAATCGTGGCGCTGGGCTTCGTGCTGCGAGCCATGGCCGGCGCGGCGGCGATTGCGGTGCCCATCAGCCCGTGGCTGGTGGTCTGCACGCTGACGCTGTGCCTGTTCATCGCGCTGACCAAGCGCCGCTACGAGGTGACGGAACTTTCGCCCGAGGACGCGGCCGCGTCCAGGCCCGTCAACGCGGGCTACCGCCTCGGCGACATCGAGCACATGCAGACGGTCGCGACGGCGATGGCCATACTGACGTACGGCCTCTACTGCCTGGCCCCGGCCACGATCCACAGGATCGGCTCGGCGAACATGGTCTGGACGATCCCGTTGGTGATCTACGGCATGTTCCGTTACAACGTCCTGAGCCGCATCATCGGCAAGGGCGACCCCGTGGCCGTGCTCATGCGGGATCGCGTAATGTGGCTGGTATTGGTGGTGTACGTGTTGCTGGCGATGCTGGTGATCCAATTCGGCGGCAGCGAGGCCATGCGGGACGTGCTGGACTTGGGGGGCGGAGGTTAACCGCAGAGCCGCAGAGGCGCTGAGGGTAGAAGAAGCAGAAGAAGCGGAAGTTGAGCAAACGGAAGAGACAGCAGAGAGAAGAAACATCAGATGGGGATTACACAGATTATGAGATTACATGGATGAAGGCATATATGTGTTTCTTAATCCATGTAATCTTCTAATCTGTGTAATCCCCTTCTCGCTTCTTCTTTTCTCTGCGTTCTCAGCGCCCTCGGCGAGAGAAAGCTGTTGTGTTACTCGACGACCTTTCTGCCGGCCTTTCGGGCTTCGTACTGGGCCTTGATCCACTCGTAGGTCTTGGCCATGCCTTCGCGAAGCGGCAAGGAGGGCTCCCAGCCGAAGACTTCCTTGATGAGCGTGTTGTCGCTGTTGCGGCCTCGGACGCCCTTGGGCGCGTCGAGCTTGTAGTTGCGATGGAGCTTGACCGAGGCGATATCCTCGACGTAATCGACGAGCGTGTTGATGCTCACGAGCTCGGACGAGCCGAGGTTGATCGGTTCGACGTGGTCACTGTGGGTGAGCTTGAGGACGCCCTCGAGGCAATCGTCGATATACATGAACGACCGCGTCTGTTCGCCGTCGCCCCAGATCTCGATCTGGTCGCTGCCGGCGTCCAGCGCATCGATGACCTTCCGGCTGATAGCGGCGGGCGCCTTTTCCCGGCCGCCGTCCCAGGTGCCGAACGGGCCGTAGACGTTGTGGAAACGCGCCACGCGGGTCTCGATGCCGTAGTCCTCGCGGAAGTGCTTGCACATGCGCTCGCTGAAGAGCTTCTCCCAGCCGTAGCCGTCCTCGGCCATGGCGGGGTACGCGTCGGATTCCTTCAGCGCGGTTACCGAGGTATCCTTCTGGAGCGTGGTGTTGTACGCGCAGGCGCTGGAGGAGTAGAAGTACCGCTCGATTTTGCCGACGTCCCTGGCGGCCATGAGCATGTGGGTGTTGATGAGCACCGACAGCATGCACTCTGCCTTGTGGCTTTCGATGAATCCCATGCCGCCCATGTCGGCTGCGAAGTTGTACGCCTCGACGGCGCCTTCCATGACACGGTAGCAGTTGTCCTTTTCCTTGAGGTCGCAGTCGGCGACGTTCTCGACGCCGTCTGTGGTCTGGTACCACTGCTCGATGGGCTTTATGTCCACGGCGCGGATGTTGGTGAATCCATCGCCGACCAGGCGCTTGATCAGATTGCCGGCGATAAAGCCACCCGCGCCGGCTATGACGATACGATCAGTCTTATTCATGACCCATGTCCTTTCCAAATTCGTTTCCGCTCTAACTTGCCCCCGCCGTCAGCGGGGAAGACCCAAGAGTATAAGTCGAAGGATGCCCCGGCGTCATGGGTCTTCTTCTCGAAAAAAGGTCGTTTTTTGGTTGTCAGGCGGCCCCCTAAAATGTTAAGCTACACAAGATTGGTCAAGTGTGTTGCTTGGGTAAGCTCGCGAAGTTACCAGCCCAGGATCCGGCGGGGAGTTCCTGTGGCAGATGGGGTTAACGGGTTTCCCTCGGCATGTGTTTTCATTTGGGAGAGTTACGGTGAGGCAAAAAGCTGTTTTTACAACCGGCGAAGCGGCGGAGGTTTGCAATCTTTCTCAGCAGACGATCATTCGTTGCTTCGACAGCGGCCAGCTCGGCGGTTTTCGCGTTCCGGGCAGCAGGTTCCGCCGAATCCCGCGTGTCGAACTGGTTAAGTTCATGAAGGATAACGGCATACCGATGGACGGCATGGAGAAAAACACCATCCGCGTGCTGGTCGTCGACGACGACCCGGCCATCGTGGAGCTGTTCGTCGACGTGCTCCAGTCCGACGGGCGGTTCGAGGTGGCCACCGCACAGACAGGCTATGACGCCGGCGTGCTCACGCAGCAGTTCCGTCCGGACATCGTCGTGCTGGACTACATGCTGCCGGACATCAACGGAAACGTCGTATGCCGGACGATCCGCAACAACCCGGACCTGTCGAGCACTCGGATACTGGTGATCTCGGGCATGGTCAACCCGGCCGAGTTCGAGGAACTCAAGAAGGCCGGGGCGGATGACTTCATCAAGAAGCCGTTCAACATCGAGAGCGTGATCGAGCGGATAATCAAGCTGGTGCGAAGCCGCTGAGCGCCCGGCCGGAGGATTGAGGCGTACGCGGACCCGGAGGTAGTGCCGTCTTGCTTGAGGGAAAGATAACTATGCACGACTTGGACGTGATCGTGCGGCAACTCGACGACCTGCCGGCCCTGCCGGCGGTGGCGGCACGGGTGCTGGCGCTCACGTCCCCGGACATCGTCGCCGCGTCTGGGGCCTCGGCCGTGATCGACGAGGTGACGGCAGTCCTGTCCGCCGACCAGGCTTTGGCGGCCCGTCTGCTGTGGCTGGCCAATGCCTCGGCGTCCCGGCCGGTGCGGACGGTATCGGCGGCGGTGGGGGCCCTTGGCATCGAGGCCGTGCGGGCCGCGGTGCTGAGCAACAAGGTTTGCGAGCCTTTCGAAGGCCCCGACGCGCGCGTCGGCGGTCTGGACCAGCGGGCCTTCTGGCGTCACAGTCTGGGCGTCGCCTTTGCCGCGCGCCTTCTGGCCGAGCGGATCGAACTGCCCATCGACGGCGAGGAGGTATTCCTGGCCGGCCTTGTTCACGACATCGGCAAGCTGGTGCTGAGCGAATCGCTGCCCAAGAGCTACGCCCGGTGCCTCGCTGCCGCCAGAAGCCACAATGGCAACCTCGCCGATTGGGAGAGAAAGGCGATTGGCGTAGACCATCTCGTGGCCGGGCGGAGGCTCGCCCATCGCTGGCATCTGGGCTCTGCAATCGAAAACGCGATCTGGCTGCACCACCAGCCCAGCGAGGCCATCCCTGCCTCGTTGGCCGATGCGGCGCTGGTTCGCGTGGTCGCCCTGGCCGACACGCTGGCGCACAGCAGGCGGATCGGCTTTTCCGGCAGCATGGTCGCCGCCCAGAGCCCCGACGGCCTGGTGCGGGCGCTGGGGCTCGGCGAGGTGGACATGTCCGCCCTCGCGGCCCGGCTCGATGAGCAGCTCGATAGCAACGCAAGTCTGTTTGGCCTGGCCGACGCCGAGACGCCCGCGCCGAGCGCGGCTTCGCTGGTCCAGGCCAGCGCCGAGCTTGGCCGGTTCGGCGAGCGAATGCGCCGGCACCAGCGCAAGCTCTCCGTCCAAGCCGACGCCTTCGTCGCCATCAGCGACTTCGCCGACGGCATGTCGGCCGAATCCAGCCTGCCTGACGTGCTGCTTGTACTGGCCGAAACGTTCGGCCGGGCAGGGGCCAATACGCCCGCCGGTGGGGAGGTGGTGGCGTACTCGCTGGACGCTCAGGCCGGAACGATGCTCGCCGTTCGCCTAGGCCGCGACGGCCGGAGTCACTGGCGGACGTTTGCCCTGGCCGCCGGAGCGACCGGCCGCGGCCTGCCGGGCGATGCGTCCTCACCGGCCGAGGCCCTGGGCAGGCTGCTTGGTAGCCTCGATGCGTGGGACGGGTGGGCGGACATTACTGCCGGTCGGCACGGGCCGCTCGTGTGCGGCGGGCGGTGGTGGGGCGGCGTGATCTGCCCGGTCGAGGCCGCCGACGACAGCCGCCGCGCCATGGCCGGCGCGCTGGCCCTGACGCTGGGGCTCGTCCAGCAGCGAAGCCGCGCCGACGCGATAAGCGAGGAACTCGCCGGCGCCAGCCAACTTCTTGCCGAGACGCGCGATGCCCTGGCCGAAGCCAGGACTCTCGCCGCGATGGGCGAACTTGCCGCCGGCGCCGGCCACGAGATCAACACGCCGCTGGCGGTGGTTTCCGGGCGAGCCCAGATCATGCGACAGCGCGCCCAGAGCCCCGAGCAGCGCCGCACTTGGCAGACCATCGCCGACCAGGCCCAGCGAATAAGCGACATAATCACCGACCTGATGGACTTCGCGAACCCGGCCGAGCCGCGGATCGGGCCGTTCGACGCCGCCGCGGCGCTCTCGGAGGCCGCAAATTCGTTTTCTTCCTCGGATCATCCTCAAGCCAAATCGTGCAGGGTCGATATACAGGTTGAGGACGATGTCCCAGCGGCCCTGGCCGACAGGGGGCAGGTCCAGGCAGTGTTGTCGGAGCTTATCGCCAACGCCGCCGCGTCCTCTGCCGGGCTTGTCGTGCTGTCCGCCTCGGCTGACGAGAGCCGCCGGCACGTCCTTCTGAGGGTGCGGGACGACGGGCAGGGCATGGACGACAAGACATTGGCCCGGGCATATACGCCGTTTTTCTCGGTCCACAAGGCGGGCCGGCGGCGCGGGCTTGGCTTGCCGAAGGCCAAGAGGTACGTCGAGAATAACGGCGGAAGGATCTTGATCGATTCCGAGCCGGGCAAAGGCACGGTCGTGTCGGTCCAACTGCCGGCCGCCGAAAAAGAGGCACTGGAAGGCGACGCGGATCATGACAACCAGCAGGACGGCCCGAGTACTGGTAGTTGATGACGAGCTCGAACTGAGGTGCCTCGTTTCGGATATTCTGGGTACGCTTGACGTGACCGTCTCTACGGCCGGCAGCGGAACCGAGGCGCTCGAGATCGCCCGCAGCCAGACGCCGGATCTGCTCATAACCGACCTTCGCCTGGGCGACTGCAACGGTCTGGACGTCATCGACGACGTTCGCAAGTTCGCCGGAGATGTCCCCGCCGTCGTCATCACCGGCTACGGCGACTCCGAGACCCTCGCCGAGGCCTCTCGCCGCAGGCCCATCGAGTTGATGACCAAGCCGCTGGACGGGGACCGCCTTCGCGAGACCGTGCAGAGGGCACTGAACCGCCGCGGCCGCCTCGAGCGGCTCGACCGCCGCAACCGCCGGCTGCGGACGATCGCCCGAAACCTCAACCGCGACCGCAACCTCATCCGCGGCCAGCTCGACTCGACCTGTGCGGACCTCACGTGCGCCTACCGCAACCTTAGCAACCAGCTCAGCATGCAGCAGGCCGTGCTCAACTACCAAAACTCCATGATCGCCGCCCGCACGGACGATGATGTGTTCGCGACCATGTTCCGAGCATTCGCCACACGCACCGGCCCGCTTCACGCCGTGGCGATGGTGTGCGACGAGAATGCCAAGCTGAACATCATCGGCCGGTTCGGCGTGCCCAAGCCCGACGAACTGGGCTTCTGCCAGAAGCTGGCAGACCCTGTCGTGGACATGATCCTGCGGTCGCCCAAGTGCCTCGTCATCGACGCATGGGACGAGGTCGACCTCTTCGACCCGGCCATCCATCGGCGGCTCTGCGGCGTGTCAATCCTGGCGGTCCCGCTTATCCCCGCGCCCGGCGAACTCATCGGCCTGGGCGTGCTCTACCGCAAGGGCGAACAGCCCTTCACCCACCAGGACCTCGCCCTGGCCGAGATGACCTCCCTTGCCTCCGCCCTCGCGGTCCGTCGAAACGACTGACCCAGCTCCGCCCCCAAGCCGCCCGCGGCGGCGGGTTGCATTGGCGCCATGAAACTCCATAGTATCAGGGTCCCAGGAACAAGGAGTGTTTCGACGACCGGTCCGGCTTGGACGTCGAAAGGCGAACACTCACCGGCGATCCGGACGAGTTGGGTCAGGCCTGGATGAAGTGAAAGGCGGACACCAGTGAGCGACGCAAGCGGTGCAGGCAAGGCCAGGCGATGGAAGGTCGGCATAACCGACCATATTCTCCCGCCGGCGGATATCGAGCAGCAGGCGTTTGGCGATGCGGACTTCCATTTCCTTGGCGACTGGCGCGCCGACAGTTCGGCCGCGGATCAGTGGCGCCAGATGGACGCGCTGCTGGTCTGGCACTGGCCGGTCGATCGCCAGACGGTCGGGATGCTACCAAACTGCCGCATCCTCGTACGTTACGGCGTGGGCTACGACCTCATCGACGTTCGGGCACTGGTTGCCGCGAAGATCCCCTTCGCCAACACTCCCGACTACGGCACGGAGGAGGTAGCCGACGCCGCATGCGCGATGATCCTGAACATACAGCGGCAGGTTCTCGCCTACGACCGCGCCGCTCGCACGTTCACCGATGGCTGGCAGGAGCACGTCTTCGCCGGCCAGCAGCGGACAAACGCGCAGACGCTCGGCGTGATCGGCGTCGGCCGAATCGGCACGGCCGTGGTCAACCGGGCCAAGCCGTTCGGCTTTCGCATCCTGGGCTACGACCCGTACCAGCCGTCGGGCCACGAAAAGGCCGTTGGCTACCAGAGGGTCCACTCGCTGAAGGCCCTGTTGGCCGAGTCGGACATCGTGACGGTCCACTGTCCCCTGACCAGCGAGACGCGGGGAATGATCGATGCGGCCTTCCTCGCACGGATGAAGCCCGGCGCGGCCTTGGTGAACACCGCCCGCGGCAGAATCCTCGCGAGCTTCGATTGCCTGCATGACGCCCTTCGCACCGGGCATCTCGCCTGCGCCAGCCTGGACGTGCTGCCCGACGAGCCGCCAGCCAAACACCCGCTGCTGGACGCCTGGCGAGCCGACGAAAGCTGGCTGGCCGGGAGACTGGTCATCAACCCGCACGCTGCTTACTATTCCAGCCAGGGCTGGTTCGAGATGCGCTACAAGGCCGCCGAAACCGCCCGCATGGCACTCGTCGAGGGCCGGCTGAGGAACATCATCACGGAGTAGCAGCGGCCTGTTCGCTTCAGCGAGCAGGTCCCCCTCGGCTTGACCTTTCACTCGATCACAATCTCCCCGCCGCGCAGGAAGACCCGTCGCGGAAAGCCCTCGCGTTCGATGTTGCCGTAGTTGTGGCCGGCGTCGCCGGGGTAGACGCAGAACGAGACCAGCGGCTCGCCTTCGTGCGTGTTGACCGAGCGGTGGGCCCAGTACGGCGGCACGTATACCATCTTGCCGCGGGTCATCGCCTGCCAGGCGCATTGCCCGCCGGCGGTCTTCATCAGCATGTATCCCTCGCCGCGAAGGCAGAGGTATATCTCGGCCGTCTCGGCCAGCGTGTGGTAATGGCCCTTGGTCATGAAAAACTCGTCGCCCACCCGCCCGGGCTGGAGCGTGCTGATGCAGTACATCCACTGCCCGGCCTGGGCGGGCACGGGCACCTCGAATACCTCGTAATGCAGCGGGTCGCCCGAGTCGATCAGCCGGGCCAGGGCGTCGGTGTCGGCGTAATGGCCTCGCATGTCCGAGGCGTGGCGGGTCAGGTGGCTCGCGGCATTGGGCATGAGGCCCTGCTGGAGGTCGATGTCCACGCTGAACGGCTGCATCAGGTCGGCGGGGTCGGGGCAAGTCATGTCTGAGGGTTCCTGTCTTCGCAAGGCAGTCCAACGTGGACCTTCGTTTCACCCGAAAGCATGAAGAGACACTGCTTCGGCTCCCAGGGACCTGCCTGCCGGCAGGTTGCTATGCCTGGGCTTCTCTCTTCCTACTACCTACTACCTATTACCTTCTTTTCGTAACAGGACGTACGCCTTGTCTACCTCGGGCACTATCACCTGGCCGGCCATTTGCAGCTCGCGCACCTGCCGGGCCAACTCGGACGGGTCCACGGTGTTGCCGGCGAACATGCCGAAATGATGTGCCAGTATCA